>CADBQS010000078.1 GCA_902796915.1 uncultured Ruminococcus sp. | reverse complement strand
GTACTTCCCCTGCTTTCTCTATTTTTATATTTCTGTTTTTCTGCCGAATTTCATCGGCTGATAATATTATAGCGCGCAACGATGCTATAAGTCCAGATTCAATGCGCACGAACTTTAGGTAGAATTTCAGTTTTCCCCGGTGTAATTTGCACTGGAAAAAGAAGCGGCAGATTACTCTGCCGCTTCTTTAAACAAATATTTCTGTATACTCAGGTATGTATTTAGCATATTTTTTATATTTTTTTACATCTTCAAATTCCAAACCTTTATCATCCAATAATTTTACTAGTTGTGACTCATCACATCTATCTATTTGCTGCTTTTCGAATAATGTAAATGCAGACATAACGAGATCAATCTCTGTTTCGGTATAAATATCAGAAGATTTAAGAACTTTTAT
Organism: uncultured Ruminococcus sp.; assembly: GCA_902796915.1. Lineage (GTDB taxonomy): Bacteria > Bacillota > Clostridia > Oscillospirales > Acutalibacteraceae > RUG14215. Next base: position 2,677 of record CADBQS010000078.1, on the reverse strand, counting down.
TAATTCGTCTGAATCTGTTTGTGATTCATCAATTAAAGCCCAAATAACAGTATTCATTGTTGTACCGTCTTGATACTTGATTTTTGATAATCTAATTAACTTGTTGTTGCGTCCATGTGTCAAATTAAAACTTTCAATACAATTCAAAAGGTACTTTTCACATATAACTAAGGCTACATCGCTATAAGTCTGTTTTGTAAATTTCGTATAATCTTCGCCTGTTATCTTGTAATCTTTAAAGCTTTCTTCACACTTTTCAGGAAAAAAGTCTCTATAACTCGTATATGAAGAAGCAACAAAATTATTATATGAAATTGCAAAAATCGCATCTTTAAACTCTTTTTGATCATAGAATGTTTTTAACAGTATTTCTAGATCATCAATCAAAATAGTATCAAATGAACCATCATAGTCAAGCCAAATAAAACTGTTATTATTAAAATCAATTTTAGGTATAGCATCATGAGCACTTTCAAAAATGAGTTCAATTTCTGATAATGGTTTATTATTTATAAATCTTTTTTTCTTTTTTTCATCAAAAGTCGTATCTTTACCTTCTAATATTTCAATACTGTACATTTTTTGTAATTGACAATTTTTATAAAAATATAGAAAATCCGTAAAGAACAGTGATCCCATTCCAATATAATCAATAGAGGTAGCTTTGAATCTAGAAAAATCATTTAAAAGTTGTCCTATTAATCCTCTTTCAATCTGTTTTTGCGGCCTCAATTTATAATTGATTCGGTTAAAACTATTCATCAAAGCACACCCTCTCTTTTATAAATTCGAGCATTGCGTACCCCAAATCTTTATTAGTTTTTACTTCAAAATACTGTTTCCATTTTGCAATTTCATTTTCAGCAATAGAAATAGTTATGTTTTTCATTTTATTAATTGCTTTGAAATCATCAATATTAAATAAAAATTCTTGTTTGTCCTTATTGATCATTTCTGATAAGCTTTTTTCTATAAAATCAGTAGTTGGCAAAATCATCCCATTTTTTTTCATATTTCTCAATGCAATTTGAAAGTTTCTAAGCTTTGGAAGTATCAAATGCATTGCATATGTCATATCCATGAAAATCTGTTCATATACAGGATGCTGTTTATCTAATCCATCTTTTGTTGTATTTAAAGGAAGATTGTTGGCATTATAAGAATCCAAATAAATATATCCTCTAAATCTTGCATAATCATTATGAAAAGCAGGAAGCTTTTTATCAGTTTCTTTCAAATCAGAATCTATATTTCCCTCTTCATCAAGTAAATATTCAACTTCCCATCCAGTAAGATTATCTTTATTCTTTTCCACAACTGTCCTTCCGTTACAAATAATATTCCATCCAGCATCACTTGGAGAAGGAAGACCAATACCAGCTATTATCTTTACACTTAGATCTTTTATGGTGTAAGATTTGACATATGTTTTTAATATATCACTTTCAAATAAAATCTCATCATAATGAGATACATTTTCACCATTAACTTTTATAATAATATCTTTTGATAACGACTCTTTATAAGTCCTTGCAATTTGTTTTTTTAACCGTTCAACATTAGATTGAAATTTTAAGTAAGTTTTTAACGAATCGCTTAACTTATTGATCTTTATATGAACTCCATCTTCTATGTTTAATTGAATATCTTCAATATAAAACTTCCATGTGTCTTTAAGATTTAGCCATTCATTACGATTCATAAAAACTTTATAAGAATCATCACCGCATTTGCTTTCAACGATAAAGTCATCTCCAATTTTAAATATTGATCGCTTCATACCTATGCCATACATTCCTAAAGCTCCAAAAGAACGATCTTCATTATTGCCAAATTTGAAAGCTTTATTTATAGCAGTTTCTTTTTTCATTCCGCCACAATTGTCATTAATCATAAAACAATCGTCTTTTAAACTAAGAATAATATCAATAGTTGCATTGGCGCTTCTCTTATTTTTTTTATAAGCATCAATTGAATTATCAATCAAATCCAATATACTACTTTCAACTGTAACATCTTTGGTAATCATATCAAGAAAAAATCTTTTAGAAGGTGATGAGTCAACCTGTAAATCATTTGTATTAGGCATAATATCCTCCTTATAAACATTTAAAATATTATACACCATTAATTATATCATAATTCAAATCAAATTGCAAGAATTGAAGAAATAATTGTCGATCTCGACAATTCTAAATTTACTATTTGAGAATTATGCCGATTTATTTGTATATGAAATAATTTGAATTATAGCTGTTTTTCTTATTTGAACAAAACCGTCAAACGTTTGATTGTTTGATACTTAGGTATAGCTTTTATGTTGAACACTCCAGATTCAGGAGAACTATTTTCTTATCCAGTCCGCCTGCGTATCCGGTCAGGCTGCCGTCTGCTCCGACTACTCTGTGACACGGGACAATGATCGAAATGGGATTATGCCCAACAGCGCCGCCAACTGCCTGAGCTGACATTCGCTCGACACCTTTCTGTTTTGCTATGATATTTGCGATCTCGCCATAGGTCATGGTTTGTCCGTAGGGTATCGTAAGTAGAATATCATATACCGCCTTGCGGAACGGTGTTGTGTTCAAGCTGATAGGCGGTATGAAGTCTGGAATTCTTCCACTAAAATATATATCGAGCCAGTTGCAGGTTTGAGTGAATATCGGCAGCTCTG
>CADBQS010000077.1 GCA_902796915.1 uncultured Ruminococcus sp. | reverse complement strand
GTGTAAACTCTAAGACTTCCAATTTATCAAAAAAAACAAATATTAATGATACAAATGCAAATTTTATATTTTTTATTATTGGTATCATTATAATAATAATAATTCTATTATATACTTTTTTATAACAAGGTGGGAATCATATGAAACACAAAGGTACAATTCACATTGAAACCAATAGATTAATACTAAGAAAATTTGATTTAAATGATATCGAGCCAGCTTTCCGTAATTGGACAAGCAATAATGAAGTTACAAAATTTCTTAGGTGGCCTGCTCATAAAGACATTTCTGTTACAAAAGCAGTATTTAGGGATTGGATAGAAAATTATAAAAGCAATTCATTTTATCAGTGGGCGATTGTTCTTAAAAGTTTAAATGAACCAATCGGTTCAATAGGTATAATAGATTTAGATGAAAAAACTGATAAGGTTCACATAGGATACTGTATAGGCAGTAATTGGTGGAACAAAGGTTACACAAGTGAGGCTCTTTCAGCAATAATCGAATTTTTATTTAATCAAGTTAAAGTACAGAGAATTGAGGCTCAGCATGACCCTAATAATCCAAGCTCTGGAAAAGTAATGCAGAAATGTGGACTAAAATATGAAGGAACTCTAAGAAAAGCAGATTGGAATAATCAAGGTATAGTTGATGCTTGTATGTACAGTATAATCGATAAAGAATATAATAAATGATATCATCTATTATTTACTAAACTTGCAAATATATCCTCTTTATGATATAATATCAAAAAAAGGGTGAATAATATGAAAAAATGTATAAAAAATTATAGTCCACATTCTATAATTATACTTTCTTTGATTATATTTTCTGCAATGTTTATCTTTAATTATTTTTCACCGCTAGAAAAAAGTCTAATCTATTACTGTAATATAGATAATCGCGCATGGCATTGGTGCGAAATATTAATTTCGGGATTAGCGATTTTTTATATTTTTAAAATAAAAAGTTTTAATCTAAAAGATTTATTTACATCCATACTTCTAGGGGCAACTGTTTATCTTTCTCAATTTGGTGGTATTTGGTATGGATATATATCTGCATTCGTTACCATCGTTTCATACTACTCTGCTTGTCAAATATTTAGACATTATGGGCAACAGAATAAATTCTTCGATTTAAAAATTAAAGATACTATAAAGTCTTTCTTCATAGGTACATTGTATGCTATTCCTTTTGCTATGATAAACAATTTAGCTATATATTTAGCAAATGGTCATCAAACTTATGATTTTTCAATCTTCGACATACTACCCCAAGCAAGAAATGCACTAGCTCCTGGAGTTTCTGAAGAGATAATTTGGCACTTTTTCTTATTAGCTTTCGTTACGGCCTTATTTAAAGGAAATATTCCTAAAGACAAGTTTACCCAAATATTAACATATATTTTAGCTGTTGTGCCTCATTGTTTAATTCATTTACCAACTACATTTATAACTAATCCCTCAATGGCAGTAGTTACACTTATTTTTACCTCTGTACTTTTTGGATTTCCAATGGTATATCTCGTCAAAAACAAAAACTTACAAACTTCTATAGGATTTCATTGGGCAGTAGATTTTATAAGATTTTTATTTGTAATATAGTAGAATATCTACATAAATTTGAGAAGTATCCAAATAAAAGATACTTCTCAAATTATTAAATATCTAAAAAATATAAGTTTATTAATGCATTTAAACAATTATAATTTTAGAAACAATAAATTATAAATTTACAGGTGAAAATACATGAGTATAAAATTTGAAAAAATAGAAAGTAAATATCTTAAAAAAATTATGAACATATCAGTTTATATTCCTGATGAATACAAAAATCAAGAATTGCCAATCTTATACTTTTTGCATGGTAGAACAGGCAATGAAAATATTCTTCATCAATTAGATATTGACCAAACAGCAGACAAGTTAATTTCTAATCAAATTATAAGTCCATTAATCATTGTTTGCCCTAGTATGGACAATAGTAGAGGTATAAATTCATCTAATAAATACCAAGAAATAAAAGGAAAGTACGGTATCATTAATAAAGGTTTATATGAAAATTATTTAGTTAAAGAAGTAATTACTTATATTGAACAAAAATATAGAATTATAAACAAACGAACATTTAGATATATCGGTGGCATATCAGCAGGTGGCTACATAGCTTTACATATTGGATTAAAATATTCAAATCTGTTTTCTAAAATCGGTGGACATATGCCTGCGATAGATATGTATTTTGAAGATGAGGATGAATGTTACTTCGAAAACGAACAAATGTGGAGAAAATATGACCCACTTACATTAGCTCAAAATTATAATGGACAAAATTTAAAAGTTTTTTTAGATGACGGTAATCAAGATGAAGGAAAATTCTATTTAGCTTGCAAAAAGTTATACACAATATTGAAAAGTAAAAATGTTGAAGTAGAAAATTATGTATTTAAAGGTAAACACGATATAAATTATGTTTTATCAAACATCGAATCATATCTAAAATTTTATAATAACGGATGCATTAACAATTCTTAAATTTTAAAAGTTTTTAATGTATTTGCATAACTAAAAATAATAAATTTAATTTATAAGAGAGTACTTATGAAAAATAACAATTTAAAAGTAATGGCAAAATGTTCTTTAATGATTTCGATATCTATTGTCCTAAGCTTATTTCCCATATTCAAGATGCCATTCGGCGGTTCTGTAACGTTCGCTAGTATGGCACCTATAATTATGATTTCTTTTTTCTGGGGAATTAGGTGGGGATGCTTATCGGGCTTCATATGGGGATTAATACAAATAATAGAGGGCTTTCATTTTCCCCCTGCGGCAAACATTACATCTCTAATACTTGTTATATTATTAGATTATTTTTTACCGTTTATATTTTTAGGTATGGCTAATTTGTTTGCTTTTAAAATAAAAAATAAAAGATTACATGTAATTTTAGGTTCTTTAATTTCGCTAATTTTAAGGCTGATTTGTTCTATACTTTCTGGAATCTTTATTTGGAAAGATTATGCTCCACAAAATATTTCCGTCGTGAAATATTCAATTATATATAATTGCACTTACATGATACCAGAGATTATATTAACTATTATTGCATGTTTAATAATAAATAAATACTTTAATGAAAAGAGTGATATTATTTGATTTACTTCTTTATTTTTATAACCATTATGTTAATATCCATTATTATTTTAAATGTTTTCTTAATTTCTAAAATTAATAAGCAAGATAATAATATTCTATCTGATGATTTTGATAAATTAAAATATGAAATGAATAATAACAACGAAAATTCAATTGTAAAGATTAACGGCATGATTCAGGAAACTATGAAGTACGTTGGTGATATGTTATCTTCTAATCTTAAAAGTAGTATTGATTTCCAGACGTCCAATACCGGTGAAAAGCTTAGGATTGTTGAAGAAAGAATTAAAAGCTTTTCTGTTGAAACAGAGCAAAAACTTGATAATATTCGTAAGACTATAGGTTTTAATCTCCAGAATATTCAAGAGGATAATAATAAGAAATTAGATGAAATGCGTAGCGTCGTGGAACAAAAATTACAAGAAACTCTTAACAAACGTATGACTGAATCGTTTAATCTCGTTAACCAACGCTTACAAGACGTATATAAAGGCCTTGGAGAAATGCAAACCTTAGCTCAAGGAGTAGGAGATTTAAAGAAAGTTCTTACTAATGTTAAAACACGAGGTATTGTTGGAGAAATACAGCTCGGAGCTATACTTAGTGAAATATTATCCCCGGAACAATATGAAACAAATATAGCTACGAAACCTGGTAGCCGTAATGTTGTAGAATACGCAATCAAACTTCCTACTGAAGATGGTTCACAAATATATCTTCCCATTGATTCCAAGTTTCCTGGAGATACATATAGTCAATTACGTGATGCTTATGATAGTGGCGATAAAGAAACTATAAATATATGTGCAAAAAATCTTGAAAGAGTTATAAAAAGTGAGGCAAAGGATATTAGAGATAAATATATATCCCCGCCGGACACAACCGATTTTGCTATTATGTTCCTCCCATTTGAGGGGTTATATTCCGAAGTGGTTAATCGTGGATTAATCGAAGTTTTACAAAAAGAATATCAAGTAAATATCGCAGGGCCAAGTACGATGGCAGCTTTGTTAAACAGTTTACAAATGGGATTTCGTACATTCGCAATACAAAAACGTAGCTCAGAGGTTTGGAACGTATTAGGGGCTGTGAAAACAGAATTCGATAACTTTGCTGGAATACTAGATAAAACCCTTTTACGACTTAATCAAGCTAGCGAGGAATTGGACAAGCTTGTTGGAGTTCGGACAAGGCAAATACAACGTAAATTAAAAGATGTTGAGAAAATTAAAAATTCAGATTCACCAAAAATCACACATGTTATTTAAAGCATGTGTGATTAATTTTTCGATTAAAATTACAAAAATACTTGACGTTTTTTTTTTTTTGATACAATTAATATATCAATATATTGTAATGAATTTAAATTCGAATTATTTATTATAAATAATATTAAAAATAACAATTTATTTCAAAATAGGAGTGATTTATTATGGCAGGACCAATAGATAGTATAAGAATAATGAATTTTGATAAAAGATTAAAAAATTTGGTTGAGAAATGGAACAATGCATACCAGATTTATAATAAAGAGCAAACTGGGGATATGAGAAAAGCTAACAAAGACTTAGCTGTATGTTTGAAGGAAATATTCGGAAAGGACGGTTTATTGGTATTAACATGTAAAATGGGAAATGACACCAACACGCTTTATCATTGTATCGCCAATGAGCTTCGGAAAAAATACGTAAATTTAAAACTTTTTAATACTCTTGACATCAAAAATATGAAAAGTCTGCAGAAAAAAACAAATCCAGAAATTGAAAAACTACGCGAAAAATTTAAGACACTTGCCGATTCGTTGGAAGAAAATAAAATAGATTTATTCTCTTATGAAGTGTATGACAGTTTCTATAAAATGTGTAAGTTTTTGGGTGGTGACAATACAGTTAAAATAACTAATTCAGATTTTAAGACGGCACCTGCAGTTCACGGAGATAGTTTCGCCTGCAAAATATATAACAACTTTACACAAGATTGGAATCAAATGGTAAAAAATATGAAAGCCGAAGGCGAAGACAGAAACATTAAGGAACAATTTACTACGTTTCTTACTGTGCCTGTGCGTGTAATGCGAAACGGGCTGTGGCAAGGTGTGATATTAGGACCTTTTAAGACTTTGAAAAATATGTTGTGTGACGAAATTATAAGGGCAAATAAGTATACGCCAGATGATAAAAAAATTATAAATATAGCTGATGAAATTGAGTCACTTATGAAAAAACTACAAAAATTAATCATTAAAGAAAAGAAATTAGAACACTCCGCCGAGGAATTGATAAAGCACTTTAAGCTAAATTTGAAAAAACTTAGAAATCTCGCGAAAAAATACAAAATGGCTGATAAAGCGCTAATTCAGAGAATTACTTATGCAGACAAAAGAGGTTACAAAACTCGCACTTTGAAGCAGGATAAAGTACGGCGATGCAGATATCAACTGAGCTTGATTATACAAAATTTAGGCATGAGTCCCTTGGAAGTTAAACAATGTGACGGTTTGAAGGTTGAATACAAACTGGAAGATTTTTCAGATTCTGATGACGTTAGGTTACTGGACGATTTCTTTTCATTATTGTCAGTGGACTAGTATTGTACAAAATCGCAAGAGGACGATGATTTGTCAAAACCTAAATATGAAATCCGGTCCTTTTAAAATTTTAAGGCCCAGTTTTTGGGCTTTCTCTAATTTACTACCCGCATCTTTGCCGGCTATGACGTATGTTGTTTTCTTTGATACGCTCGAGGTTACTTTTCCGCCCATACTTTCAATTATTTCCGTAACTTCGCCTCTTGTGTACTTTTCCAAACTTCCTGTCAATACGAACGTTTGGCCCGCGAAGATGCTTCCCTTTTCTTTACGTTCTGATTTCATATTAATACCATGCGATTTTAACTTTTCGATTAATACTTTTGTTTGCGGTAGAGAAAAATACTTAATCACGCTTTGTGCCATTGTTTCCCCAAAGCCATCTATTGTTGATATTTCTTCGATTGTCGCCTCAGAAAGCTTTTCTATACTCTCAAATTTTTCGGATAATAATTTTGAGGCCTTTTGGCCTACGTGACGTATTCCTAACGCAAATAATACCCTATCCATACTTCTATCTTTTGATTTCTCTATGGCCTCTATTACGTTAGAGGCCGATTTTTTTCCCATTCTTTCCATACTTTCAAGTTGTTCGACTTTTAAATCATAAATATCCGATGGCGATTTTATAAGCCCAGATTCTACCAATTTTTCAAGTAACGTTTCACCTAGTCTATCTATATCCATAGCATTTCTTGATACAAAATGTATAAGATGCCTTAGTAATTGTGCTGGACACAACGTATTGGTGCAACGTACTGCGGCCTCCCCTTCTTCTCTTACTGTAATTGCTCCGCATGATGGGCAATTTTGCGGCATTTCAAATGGTTTTGAATCTTGTGCATGCTCTTGTACTTTCACTACTTCTGGTATTATTTCTCCTGCTTTACGAAGTACTAATGTATCTCCTATTCTTATATCCTTTTCTTTTATAAAATCTTCATTGTGTAGGGTCGCTCTACTTACGGTTGTACCTGATATAAATGTTGGTTCAAATATTCCCGTTGGAGTTAAAACGCCTGTTCTTCCTACGTTAATTTCTATATCTATAAGTTTAGCAGCTTTCTCTTCGGGTGGATATTTAAAAGCTTCTGCCCATTTGGGAAATTTAGACGTACTTCCCAATATCTTTCTATGCTCAAATAAATCTACCTTAACTACGGCTCCATCTGTTTGAAAGCTTAAAGTTCCTCTTTGTTCACCTATTTTTCTTATATCCTCTAAAACATCATTAATATCTGCATAAGCCCTATAATGCGGCGTTACGGGTAAACCAAGTTTTACAAGATAATCTAAAGATTCTTTGTGTCCACTTAATGTTTTGCCTTTTATTTGTTGAATATTGAAAACAAATATATCAAGATTTCTACTTGCTGTAATCTTTGAATCTTTTTGTCGCAGTGAACCTGCGGCGGCATTTCTCGGATTTTTAAATAGCTTTTCTTCATTCAATTCTTGCTTTTTTATTAATTCAGCGAAGTTTTCTTTTGACATATATACTTCTCCGCGAACTTCCAAATATTCTATATTCTCATTTAATACTTTGGGTAAGCTCTTTATTGTGAGTATATTTTCAGTTATATCTTCACCTACGGCTCCATCTCCCCTTGTAGAACCTCTAAATATTTTGCCATTCTTATATTCTATCGAAACTGATAAGCCGTCTATCTTGGGTTCTACAACATAAACTGGATTCTCTATAACTGCTCTTACTCTTTCGTCAAATGCTATTATTTCATCCTCGGAAAATGAATCATGTAAGCTCTCCATGCGTACTTTATGTTCTACAGGCTTAAATTTGTTATCTGCTGTCCCTCCCACCCTTTGAGTAGGTGAATCCTCAGTTATTAAATCAGGAAATTCATTTTCTAATTTCTCTAACTCTTTTATAAACATATCATATTCAAAATCTTCTATTTCAGGAGCATCTTCGTCATAGTACTTTTTATTGTGATAATTTATTTTTTCTCTATATTCATATACAAGTTTTTCTGCCTCTTGGTGAGTCATTTAAATTTGCACATCCTTTATTCCATAAAACTATTTATTGTTGTTCTCTTCTAAATTCGATATTCCGGCTATATCCTTCATATCCTTACTATTATTATTTGCGTAAAGTCGAGGTACTTTACCTACAATTACTGTTTCTGCAATAGGCATATTCGTACTTACTTTCGTTATTGCCGGATATCCAGGTATCATGGCACTAATTTTCGTATTAACACTTATAAATATCTGATGCTTTGTTTGATTTATTCCAGCTTCTGAAAAGTTACTTGTAAATTCTGTGTTCACGCTGCCAGATATAGAGATTCTCAAAGGCACGCATGGGCCACGTCCATTTAATATTTCTATGCCTGTAAAAGTTCCTAGCGGTAAACTCACTTGTCTCATCTTAGTTTGCGAAAGTTTTTCTTGTATTAATACACTTACGTGGGAACGTAATTGATTAATCTTTTTTACGTCAGTTGTTATCGCTAATACCTTTCCATCCGTGCCTTTTTCTATTGATATAAGATTAGAATAATCTATATCATTTCTTGATAATTCTTCAAGTATAGCTTCATTAATCGCATTTGTCGATACTACTTGTGCTTTACTTACTGCTACTGTTTTTATTATCGGTCTTAGTTGAAAATCTAAAAACACCAATACTAAAAATAGTAGTGCAGAAAATATTATAATTCTTTTTTTCCTTTTTTTCTTAACATATTTATTCAAACCACTCCCCCCCAAAAAGCATATAGATATTTTATTATATACTTTAATTTGAGGTTTTGTGTTATTTAGGCTAGTTTACCATATGTTTTGTTAATTTTATAAAATTCTCTAACGTAAGATTTTCGGCCCTGGATTTTGGATTTATATTTAATAATTCGCAAATTCTTTCTATTTCAATTTTAGACTTTCCACAGGTTCCGTTAAGAGAGTTGATTATTGTTTTTCTTCTCTGAGAAAATGAGGATTTTACTATATGAAAAAGTGTTTTTTCTATTTTATCCGGCAAAATATTATCCTTATGAATATTTAACTTTATTACGCTTGAATCTACTTCTGGTTGTGGAATAAAGCTCGTCCTCGGAACATTAAATAATATCTCGGGATTTGAATAGTATCTTACTGCCACGCTTACAGCCCCACATTCCCTACTTCCAGGCTTAGCACATAATCTATCGGCTGCTTCCTTTTGCACCATCGCTACTATTGATTTAATATCCAACTTACTTTCAAGTATTTTCATAATTATTGGAGAGGTTATATAATAAGGAAGATTTGCACATATACTAACATCCATACCTTCAAATTCTTCTTTTAGAAGAGAGGCTACATCAATATTTAGGAAATCCCCATTTATAATTTTCACATTGCTAAATTCTTTCATTGTTTCATCAAGTATCGTCAATAATCTGTTATCAATCTCAATTGATATCACTTTTTTAGCTCTCTTAGCTAATTCCCTTGTTAATACTCCTATTCCGGGACCTATCTCTATTACCCCTATGTTATCATTAACCACACTTTCTTCAGCCATTCTCGGACATATACTACCATCAACAATAAAATTTTGTCCCAGTCCCTTTGAAAAATTAAATCCATATCTAGCTAAAAGTGATTTAATATAATTAATATCAAATAATTTATTCAAATTTTTTCCCCCAAAGCAAATATAAAAACACGAGGACTAAATGTATCCCCGTGAAAAAGTTTTATAAAGAATAAAATTACTTAACTTCTACTTCTGCGCCAACTTCAGAAAGTTTCTTTTTGATTTCTTCAGCTTCTGTTTTAGATGCTTTTTCTTTTAAGGCTTTTGGAGCTGAATCTACTAATTCTTTAGCTTCTTTTAAGCCTACACCGAGTATTTCTTTTACAGCTTTAACTACTTTAATTTTTTCTGCTCCTGCAGCCTTTAAAATTACGTCAAATTCTGTTTTCTCTTCTGCTGCCGCTGCTGCTGGTGCTGCCGCTGCTGCCACAGCTACTGGAGCTGCTGCTGATACACCAAATTCTTCTTCTAAAGCCTTTACTAATTCACTTAACTCCAAAACTGTTAAAGATTTTACTTCTTCTATTAACTTTGTTACCTTTTCAGACATTATTAATTACCTCCAAATTTTATTACATTAATTTAATTATGCGCTTTTCTTCTCTGCAATCGCATTAAGTGCTACAACTAGACCCTTAATCGTACCATTAAGCACAGTAACAAGTCCAGTAATTGGTGCGTTCAAGCCGCCCAATGCCTTTGCAATAAGTACTTCCTTTGATGGTAGCTTTGAAAGTTCTTCAACTTCTTCTTTACTAGAAAATTTACCATCAATAAAGCCTGCTTTAACATCATAAAAATTCTTGCCCTCAGAAAATTTACATACTATCCTAGCCGGTGCTACATAATCATCTTTACTTAGTGCAATAGCTGTTGTTCCTTCCAAAACAGAATCTAAACCATCAATTCCAGCTATCTCTGCAGCCCTACGAAGCAAAGTATTTTTTACAACTAAATATTCAACACCTGCTTCACGTAATTCCTTACGCAACTTCGTATCATCTGCTACTGTAATTCCCTTATAATTTACGATTACTCCTGCACATGATGCCTTTAACTTTTCTGCTAACTCTGCTACAATAGCTTTCTTTTGTTCTAATATTTTCTCGCTTGGCATAATTTCACCTCCCAAAAAGGCTTACTTACATAATATAAAAACTTCCCCCAAAGAATCTCAGGGAAAGCCGATTTCTAAATTATATAAATCCGACATTTCCCTCGGTAGGCGGACTAACTGCCCTTACGCCCTAGCACCTACTGTCTTTGGAAAACAGTAATAACATATTATCATTTAATTTACAATTTGTCAACCTAATTTTGAGAAAATTTATTTGGGTTAATTTTTATACCAGGTCCCATAGTTGACGAAACCACGCATGATTTTATATATTGTCCCTTACTTGCTTCTGGTTTTGCTTTAACTATTGCATCCATTAAAGTACTAACATTTTCAAACAATTTATCTGCACCGAATGAAGCTTTTCCTACAGGACAGTGAATAATATTCGTTTTATCCAAACGGTATTCTATTTTACCAGCTTTTGCTTCTTTTATAGCTTTTGCTATATCCGTTGTAACCGTACCTGCTTTCGGGTTAGGCATTAATCCTCTTGGACCTAATATTTTTCCCAAACGTCCTACAATACCCATCATATCAGGGGTTGTGATTAACACATCAAAATCCATCCAGTTTTCTGATTGAATTTTAGTTGCCATATCTTCTGCACCAATGTAATCTGCTCCGGCTTCTTTTGCAAGCTTCTCATTGTCGCCTTTGCATATAGCTAAAACACGTACGTTTTTACCTGTTCCATTAGGCAATACAATTGCACCTCTAACTTGTTGGTCAGCATGTCTTGAATCTACACCTAATTTAACGTGAAGCTCTACTGTTTCATCAAACTTTGCTTTTGCTGTTTGTACGCAAACATCTATTGCTTCTTTCGTATCATATAACTTAGTTTTATCAATTAATTTAGCACTATCAACATATTTTTTACCATGTTTCATCGTTTTTCCTCCCTATAAAGTGGTAAAATCGGATGTCTTCCTCCCACCGGGGCGACTAATCCACAACTTCGATTCCCATACTTCTTGCTGTTCCGCATATCATGCTCATTGCTGTTTCTAAATTCGCAGCATTTAAATCTGGCATTTTATGCTCTGCTATTTTTTGTACCTGTTCACGTGTAATTTTTGCAACCTTATTTTTATTAGGTACACCTGAACCACTCTCTATTCCGCATGCTTTCTTTATTAAAACTGCTGCTGGTGGAGTTTTTGTTACAAACGTAAATGAACGGTCTGCATAAATAGTTATAACTACAGGAATTATCATTCCTACATCATTTTTTGTGCGTTCATTAAACTCTTTTGTAAATGCCATAATGTTTATTCCGTGTGGTCCCAATGCTGAACCTACAGGTGGAGCTGGTGTTGCTTTTCCAGCTGGTATTTGTAATTTTACTAATCCAGTAACTTTTTGAGCCAATTTTTGCACCTCCAAATTTTACATATAATTTTACTCAATTTTTACATAAAATACTTCTAAATATGATTTAAATAACTGGTTCTACTTGCCCTAACTCTAATTCCGCCGGAGTTTCTCTTCCAAACATTGATACTGTTACTCTAACACAATTTGCTTCTGTATCTATTTTGTCTACAACTCCTACAAAATCCTCTAAAGGCCCATCAATAATTCTTATGGAATCGCCAACAGAATATGAAACTTCTATCTTTTTAGTTTCAACCCCTAATTTGGCAACCTCCTCATCTGTAAGCGGTACAGGCTTTGTCGTTGTTCCAACAAATCCAGTACATCCTCTTATGTTTCTTACAACATACCATGAATCATCATTAAGAACCATTTTTACTATTACATATCCCGGAAATATTTTTCTCTCTACTTCTCTAGTTTTGTTATCTTTTATCTCTGTTACTTTTTCTGTTGGTACTCGAATTTCCTGTATCAAATCTCTGAGCTGACGATTTTCTACCGTCTTCTCTAAATTTGATGCAACCTTATTCTCATACCCGGAATAGGTATGTACTACATACCATTTTGCTTCTTCTGGCATAGCTTTTCCTCCGGATTATTATTACTTCGATACACTCATAATTAAACCTAATAGGTTCATTAATCCAGTATCAAGAATAAACACAAATAATCCTACTACGAGAATCATTACAAGAACTACCCCTGTGTTCTTAAACGTAGCTTTTGGTGTTGGCCATATAGTCTTTTTTATCTCACTCTTACAATCCTTAAAAAATCCTGTTATCCTGCCCCAAATGCTCACTTTTTCTTCAGCCATCGTTCTTACCTCCTCGTAATACCTTACTTAGTTTCTTTGTGTAACGTATGCTTATTACAGAATCTGCAATGTTTGTTCATTTCAAGCCTGTCCGGGTCATTTTTCTTGTTTTTAGTAGTGTTATAGTTACGTTGTTTACATTCTGTGCAGGCTAGCGTTACCATTACTCTCATTGCGGCACCTCCCGGTTTCTCGGAATTATTTTAGCCTCCCTCGGTGGTACAAAAAATAAACCCCTACTGAGGTATTTTAAATGATAGCATATTTATTTTTTTAAGTCAAGTTATTTTACAATATATTTGTCAATTTTAGTAAATAAAAATATTATGGCTATAAATCTCTATTGATTTATAGCTACAAAACCTCTTAATTCATAGATGACAACGTTTTAGATATAAATGTACTTTGCTTTTTTAATTTCTCAGGCTTTACTTTCTTTCCCTTAAACTTTAATGCGGCTTTCCATGCATTTTTTAATTCATCGCTCATTGAATCTTTTGAGAGATTCATTACTTTTTCTTCATCTAATGAATTTAATATTACTATCGTAATAATACTTCTTACGTCCATATTGCCTGTATTATAAAGATCACTTAATTGCTTAAATAATTTCTTTGTCTTCGATTTATCCTTTTCTAATAGTAATTTTATCTTAGGTAAAACATTATTTCTTATAAAATTCACTGCTCTAAAGCTGTCATAACATTCTCTTTCTATCACTAATTCACGCTTTAATTCTGGGAATATATTAACCATTCTATTGGCCATAAAAATTGTATCTACATTTCCATCATCATTTGAAGTTTTAGATTTAACTTGTACTTTTATCTTCTTTTCTATGCCGACTATTGTTTCTGTGAAATCTTCACAAATCATGTCAGCATCCTTTTGAGTAAAATCTTCTTCGTTCATCATCCATTCAGATACAACAATATATGATTTCTCATTATATTTTCCTGAGGATTTTAATAAATTTATTCTCTTTTTATTTATATCGTGTTCTACCTTATAAGAAATAATATCACTAAAAAAATCCACTTGATTTTCTTTAGCCTCTTTACTAAATCCTTTGTTTTTGATATTCTCATAAATTTTATTACATATATAATCAAAATATTTATTATCCAAAAAATTCACTCCTAAGTATTAACCATATATTTGGTAAAAGCATATTTTGAATTATATCACATAATAAGAGTATTGTCATCTTATTTTAAAACAATCATAAGCTTTAAATAGTTTCACCTTCTATGTATGGCATATCATTATATGTTCGTCCAGAAAATGTAAACTTAATTTTCTGATTAGGCGCCAAAACAACTTGCTCGTCAGTGTCGTAAATACCAAAATTGGTATTCCTAAAATCTTTACCACACGCAGTACCTCGCTTAATATTCACATACATAAATACTGGTTCATTATGCCTCAGGGCATAATGCCTGCCCTGGTCCCAGTCTAAATACGTACTAGTTATCATCGGTGAACTATAGATAGGTTTATTCTCACTGATATAATCCAGCAAATGTTTAATTCTATATGGACAATGCTCATTATCACAATCAAATTTAATTTTATTCAATTTGTTTAGTATATTTATTAGACTTTGAGCAGATGTGCCACTAACAACAGGAATGTCACGTTTAAAACGTCCGTACATTAACTGTTTTCTCAATCCAAGCGCATTTACAGCAATATCTAACAACACATTAAAAGAAACAGTTAAATCAGTTCCCCAGGTTGGTTTTATCTTCAAATTCTTAGATTTAATTGTAGTTAGATCTCCTCCCAAAAAACCGTTGATAAGATCACTTCCCACATTGGTAGTATATGTTAATAATAAACTCTCCACATCATTTAAGTTTTCACACTTGGACAACTTTTCACGAAACACATACAACAAAGTGTCATCATTAGATTTTCCTTTTATAACACCTTTTGATTCAATTTTTTTATCAGCACACTTCAGCGCATAATCGATATCCGCAACTAACATCTCAACCAAAGTATTGAATTGCCTTTTGCTCACAAAACATTTAGCAACCCCCTCACCGAACTCTCTACGCAATTTAGCCTTCACACCTAACTTATTCATTAAATTTAGGTAAAAATCACCAAGTGCCACTTCCATCATCATCTCATTTATTCCAGGTTTAAGTCTATCATAATCAATACTAAAATGTTCAAAAATATCTTTCAATCCCTTCAATGACACAACATCAATTTCCGAAAACTTGTTGCACTTGATTAATTTACTAATAAATGGTTCTCGTTTTAATCCTTTCTCTGTAAATAAACGCTCTCTTTTTGATTCCTCATAAGAATCACAGAAAAATTCCAACAACCCTAACAATTTGTAATTGTTTAAAATTCTGTCATTATTCATTTTTATCACTCCTTCATACTAATTATATATATATTGTCAAGTGTTTTTGTGAAAAAATTTCTTGAAAATATTTTAAATATATAAATAAAAATTTTAATATCTTTTATTTTGTAAAATTTATTATTGATATTTTTTACACGTATTATTTTTTTTATATTTGAAAATATAATTTTAAACGATATGAAAGGAGTGATAACTTGAAAAAATTTTTTAGGACTTTATCTACAATTACTCTCATATTAACTTCAATTTTCTTTATTGGCTGTGCGGCCATATCTTATGAATTTCCAAATATTTATAATATCACGGAAAATTCTAATATTGCTCTTTCGGGTCCTGTACCTTTGACAATAAAACCATCCAGTAAAAAAGCCGAAGTA
Source organism: uncultured Ruminococcus sp. (assembly GCA_902796915.1). GTDB lineage: Bacteria > Bacillota > Clostridia > Oscillospirales > Acutalibacteraceae > RUG14215. Next base: position 6,727 of record CADBQS010000077.1, on the reverse strand, counting down.
GGTGCCGGAATAAATAATCAGACAAATAAAATCAGGCACGGTAATCTTACTCTTCTTAATTTTATACCAATAAAACCTGTTGAAATAGATATTATTAATGAAAACGAAGTTATTCCTTGCGGTACTCCATTTGGGGTCAAAATATTTACCGATGGTGTTATGGTAATTGGTACTTCTACGGTAACAAGTTCAAATGGAATATATAATCCCGCAAAGCAAAGCGGTATTAAAAAAGGCGATGTTATTACTCAAATAAATAACTCACCTATAAAAAGTAATGAAGATTTAGCTAATGCTGTGGAAAGTAGTCAGGGCGAGGCCCTTTCTGTATCTGTTACTAGAGATAACATAATTTTTGATACATCATTAACCCCCGTTAAGGCTATAAATGATGATTGCTATAAAATAGGAATATGGGTTAGGGACAGCTCTGCAGGCATTGGGACTGTAACATTTTATAATACCACAAATAATACCTTTTCAGGGCTTGGGCATGGTATTTGTGACGTAGATACTGGAGAGCTCCTCCCTCTTTCTAGAGGTGATATCATGGAAGCTACTATAAATGGAATCAGTAAAGGATTACGAGGTACTCCTGGAGAATTAAAAGGATGCTTCGTAAGAAATAAACCTATTGGTAAGCTTTGTGCTAATACTGAAACCGGTGTTTACGGTACATTAAATCAATCTCCTTGCGAAAATAAGGCTGTAAAAATCGCTATGAAACATCAAGTAAAAACTGGGCCAGCACAAGTTCTTACCACAATTTTGGGAGAGCAACCTCAATATTATAATATTAATATTCAAAGTATAAATTATAATGAGAATAACCCAACTAAGAATATATTAATTTCAATTACCGACAAAGAACTCCTAGATAAAACAGGCGGAATTGTTCAGGGAATGAGTGGTAGCCCTATCATACAAAACGGCATGCTCGTTGGAGCAATTACTCACGTTTTTATTAACGAGCCAAATAAAGGTTACGCTATTTTTGCTGAAACAATGTCGACAAATTGCAATGATATATTCCATATATCTTCAAAAAAGGCCTCCTGATTATTACAAAATATTTGTTAATTCCTCCAAATAAAAATTTTTTATGGAAAACTATTGCCATTTTTGGAATTATATGGTAATATGTCATTATCTCAATTTATTTGTAGGAGGAAAACGCATGGAAAAAAATTTAACTCTATTAATCTCAGAAGATTACGGTGAATTTACTCAAGAAATCTGTGATATGTTCAAGCATTGTGGTTTAGAAATATCCTTTGCTCCTAAGGATGGCTTTAGAATCATAGAATTAATCGAAACTACTTCTCCAGATATCGTTATAACAGATTTGTTTGTTCCACGCATAGATGCCGTTGGTATCATGAAATCAGTTAAAAAATTAGAAAAGTCTCCTATTTTTATAATTCTCTCTACTCTTGACAGTCCTGCCTTAAAACAAGAAGTACTCAAGGCCGGTGCAGATGGATTCTTAGTTAAACCATTCAAACCAAATGAGTTACTCGATACTATAATTAATATTAAAAATTCTAATGGCTATAAAAATCATTCTCATGAAAAATCTGAAATTTCCATAAATAGTTCTAACCCTAATGTTGAAATTAAAGTTACTGAAATTCTACATGAAATCGGTGTTCCCGCACACATCAAAGGTTATCACTATCTTAGAGATTCTATTATTATGTCTATTAATAACCCAGAAATAATAAATGCTGTCACAAAGCAACTTTACCCTTCTGTTGCTAAGAATTTCTCTACAACTCCATCAAGAGTAGAAAGAGCTATACGTCACGCCATCGAAGTTGCATGGGATAGAGGTGATGTTGACGTTCTTAACTCTTACTTCGGATATACTATCCATAATGACAGAGGTAAACCTACTAATTCCGAATTTATTGCAATGATTAGCGATAGGTTACGACTACAATTAAAGTCAGCTAGTTAAATATTCAATTTATTTTATAATTTTTTTACAAATACGCTTGATATAATTATTATTTTCTATCATAATTAAATAAGATATCAAACTTATTTTTCTGATATCAATAATAATAAAAGGAGATGTATTTATGGAAATTTTAAAAAACGAAGAAATGGATAATGTTAGTGGTGGGTATGCAATGGTAAGTGATCCTATATACAAATTGACAAAAAATTAGGTAACTTATTTAAAAGAGGTTGGATACAAACTTTCTGTTACCAACAGCGGAAATTATAGGATTAAAGACAGTTCAGGTAACATGGCATATTCTAATGAAGTCAAAATCGTATGCAAAACAATAAATAAACTATTAGATAAAAAACCAAGTTTATTTGATGTAATATTTGGATAATTTGTATCCTTGAAAATAAACAATTTAAAAATTACACCTGAGATATTAACTTTTTAAAGTATAATAACTCAAGTGTAATTTTATTTATCTCCATTATTATTTTGATTTACTTCACTTAATATTTCATTAAAAACCTTATCTTGCTTTTTTGCCGGAAGCATTCTGTAATTTACTATCATCTGTTGTTCCTTTTTAGTTAAGCTGTATATCTGAGAATACTTTATCTTATCTTTTTCTAAGGATTTCATACCTTTAATTAAAAATAAATTACTATCATCTGATAAGGTAAAATTTTCTTCCCTTTCATCACTCAAAATCTCTGCATACGAAACATTAAAAATTTTAGATAATTTCATTACAGTATAAACATCTGGCTTTGTTTTACCAAGTTCATAATATGCATAAGTCGACCTATCTATGTTAAGCGAATCTGCTATTTGTTGCTGAGTAAATTTTCTTTCTTCTCTTAACTTTCTGATTTTATCACTTATCATTTTAATCACCTTCTTTATTACATTTTATCACAAAACATGCACAACAATCAATTGCTTTTTTAACTAAAAAAAGAGAAACCTTGCGGTCTCTCTTTTATGTTTTTGAACATTAGTTCATGTTATTATTATCCTTTCTCTTTACCAGAATTGTTACTATTCCTGATATTGTAACTCCAAATATAATAATCATTAATAGCCTTAGTGCACTTCCTTTATTAGTAGTTTCATTTACCTGCGCAAACTCCTCACTAGAGCTACTACTATTACCACTAGTTATTGTTCCTTTTCCTGAATTTGGCCTATTGATTGTTATTGAAGGATCTTTAATTGAAGTACTATTTTTATCACCTTTGTTCTTTGAAGCTCCAGTTTGAAGTATTTCATATATGCCATTTTCAATATTATCCATTCCATCTCTAAAGCCTTCATAGAACGAAGAGTATCCTGTTCCAAGTACTTTAGTTGCTGCCATTCCTACTGGGCTAAATGATGTCATTTCAAATGATGTAGTATCTCCGTTGTCAGACATTACCAAATACTCTAATTTTCCATCTGAAGATTTTTCATGTATTATGAATGGATTTGCAAAGTATTTTAAATCCGGCGTCGGAATAGTTACTATTACTTTTTCTCCCTTTGGTAATTCGTATTTTTTATTGCTCATCATATCCCATAGATATATATCGTACAAGGATAGTATGAATTCAGAATTTAATTGGTCATATATTCTTTCATGTTCCTCTGTACTTGATGACAGCGGTAGCGCTACTAATTTTATGTACCAATCCAAGTTGTCTCCGCTTACATTTATACCATTAGCAGTATGATTATATTCTCCAGCTAACCCTTGTAACTTTTCAAGCTTGTCTATGTTTGTAACCTTTCCTTGCTTTTCTTCCGACAACTGATTATAAGTTTGCGTTGCCTGTACTATTAAGTTAACGTCTTCTGCATTTTCAACATCATCCTTTAACAAGTTAATAGTATGTATTAGGTCCACTTCTATGTTTTCATAAACATTAGTTATAGTTACAGTTTTATTCTCTAATATTCCTGTTATTTTATATGAACCATCGTCTTCTTGTACTATAGGATCGCTTCCTAACATTACTACTATTTCTGAATCTGTGTATGCAGTTTGGAGTCCTACTTTGAACGAGAAGTCTTCATTGTAGCCTACTATTTGGTCTCCGCTGATTGTTCTTCCGCTCATATCTTGATAGTATGCTCCGTCTGTTTTCCCAAGGTTTACGGTATACGTATTCTTGATTACATTACTTATATTTATTGTTAAATCTTCTGTAATGTTAGAAATCATATACTTTCCTGTTTCAAGCTTAGTTACTCCCGTTTTACCTGTGGATGTTACAACTGGTATAGATTCGTCGTAAGCGTCATCTAAGGATATCGTAAATTCAAAGCTGTTTCCGTGCGTTATTTTTACGCTGTCAGAAATTATTACATCGCTATCATTTTTATATGTTATTCCAGTTACAGGTGCTAATTTTACTGTGTATTGTATCTGTGCTGCGTCTTGTACGCTTACTGTCTTGTCCTCTTTTATGTTGGATAGAGTATACACTCCTCCAGAAGACGGTGTCAGAGATTTCATAGTTCCATCTGCTCCCTTAACCGTTACTACCATGTTCGATGTTTCATAACCTTCTAACGGTACTACCTTGAACGAAAATACTCCATTGTACTCTACAACATGCATTCCGCCTATATTTTCTTTTTTACCATCGCCACTATTGTATTGTATTCCTGTGCTACCCGCAAGATTTATTCTATACTTATTCACTTCAACTCCATCAACTTCAATTTTCATGTTTTCAGAGATATCAGTTAAAGTATAAATTCCGTTAATCGGAGCTAATGATATATTAGTATCACTGTCAGAATCCGTTCCCACTGCTCTTACGGATATTGTTGATTGGTCATGCTTTCCGTCAAGCTTTATTGTGAATTGGAATCTGTTTCCGTATTCTTCCATGATAGCAGAGTTATTATCTACTTTTACTCCATTTTCATAATAGGTTACTCCATCTATTTCCTGGAATCTTATTGAATACTTTTTCTTGCTTATCGTTGCACTAATCTTAGTGTCTGCCTTCAATTCATTCGTTGTGAATACTATATAGTCTCCATTATCGTCTAAAACGGCTGTTCCGCCTATTAGTGTTGTATCTCCTTGATTTACTTTGAGCGTATTTATGTCGTATCCAGGAAGAGCTCTTACTGCAAATTTATATGTTTCACCGTAAACAATAGTTTGTATTCCACTTATGTTACTGCTTGCATCGCTGTTTTGATATACAAATCCTTCTCCTTCTTCAAAAGACAGCTCTACTTTACTTGCATTTATTCGTACATTAATTGTTGCATCATCATTAACATTATTTAATGTGTATGTTGCAGAAGTATCACTCTTGAAGTCTTCTGTCAATTCTCCATTAGTAGTTTCTATTCCTATCTCTGATAAATCATAGCCTTCATTAGGCGTTATCTTAAACTTATAATATCCACCATGCTGAACAGAACTACTGTTATTCGGAATCGCCATACCAGTTACAGAATTTCTAAACGTTACATGATTTCCTGCAAATGATAATTTATAAGTATTTAATTCAACACCCTTAATTGTTATCACGGTTTCATCACTTACGTGCTTTACAGTAAAGTGTCCATCTGCATAACTTGTTGCTGTGTTTTCTTTATAATATCCAAGTTCTGTTTCTCCATGCCATGCTGTTACTTTTCTTTCTTGACCATCAACTATATTAAATACTCTGTCATACCCTTCGTTCGGACTTAATCTAAATGATAAGTCTGATCCGTATGCCACTTCTTTACCTGATGTTGTTATATCCCTTAGTATACCATCAGTATCGTCGAAAACTCTGACGTTTTCTACTCCTTCAAAGCGTACCGTATATTTATTTTTCTTTATTCCGCTAACCTTTACATCTATGATTTCTTCGTTAAGGTTAGTTTCTTTATTGTACGGACTTACTAAATCCGAAAGATTTACTACCATCCATCCATTAGAACTATCATATGATAAATCCACGTCAGCATCATAAGCTATTGCATTTACGTCTTGTGCTGTATGACCAGCATTCGGCTTTACTCTGAAAGAATAACTTGAACCATGCTCAACTTCAATAGTTTTATTACCTATTTGTACTTCTGTATCTGTTTGATTTGCTCCTTCATAGAATGAAGAATTATTGATTGTTTCCTCATCATTTGCAGTTATATTGAGCCTATAAACATTCTTTTTGATACCCTTTATAGTTATTTCCATATCTTTTTGTACAGAATCAATTGTGTAATATAAAGCACCATCGGCATTTTCAATCGTACTTGGTGTAAGTGTTTTACCATCTGAGTCAACAACGCTTATCTCGGAACGCGTATACCCTTCGTTGAGTATAACCTTAAATTGAACAGTTTTTCCAAAGTATGCTTGTGTACCTGTTTCAGATATATCTCTACCTGTACCGAATTCTATAATCTCAGCCTCTGGTTTTTCCCCTGAGTCATTTTTGAAGGTTACAGGATACAGATTAAATTGTATATCGCTAACAATTACCACTGTCATTGAAGTTACATTCCTTAAGGTTACTATTAAATCTCCATTTGAATCCAATGATGTTGTCACTTCGGCATTAGCTACAGAAACCTTTGCTCCATTCATATTGTAACCATTTTCAGGGCGAATCCTAAATGTAAACGTGTTATCTTTTTCTGCTTGATTTACATTATGCTGTATAATTCCAGAATCAATTTTACTATTTCCTTGGCTATCGTAAAAACTTATCTTATCACTATTATCATCATTAAATGTAATTTGATAACTATTAACCTTAATTCCTGTAATAT
>CADBQS010000076.1 GCA_902796915.1 uncultured Ruminococcus sp. | reverse complement strand
TTCTTAAAATAATCCAGAAATATTGCCTTTATCATTTACGTCTATAAACTCTGCCGAAGGTAATTTAGGTAATCCTGGCATTGTCATTATATCTCCTGTATATACTACGATAAATCCTGCTCCGTTTGATAGATTTACATCCTTAACATTTAAGCAAAAATCTTTCGGTCTACCTAGCTTAGATGGATCATCTGATAAAGAATACTGAGTTTTAGCTATGCATATTGGTATGCTTACTTTACCTATATTTTCAATCATATTTATAGATTTTTCTGCTTTTTTTGTATACAATACACTTTTAGCTCCATAAATCTCAGTAGCTAATTTTAATATTTTCTCTTTTATTCCCATATTTAAATCATATATAAAATTAATTTCACTATTTAAATCCGCCGCTTCACATACTTTTAACGCTAAATCTTTTCCGCCTTCTCCACCTTTTTCAAATATTTCAGATATAGATACTTTTACTTTCATATCATTACAATGTTTTTCTATATATGCTATTTCATCTTCGCTATCTGTGTTAAATTTATTAATTGCAACCACAACTGGTAAACCAAATTTTTTCATATTTTGTATATGAGCATCTAAGTTACATATTCCTTTTCTTAATGCATCTAAATTTTCTATACTTAATTCATTTTTTAATACTCCGCCATTGTACTTTAATGCCCTAACCGTCGCAACAATGACTATAACAGATGGATTTAAATCTGCTAATCTACATTTTATATCTAAAAACTTCTCTGCCCCCAAATCTGAACCAAATCCAGCTTCAGTAATACAATAATCTGATAATTTCATCGCAAGCTTTGTTGCTCTTATAGAATTACATCCATGTGCTATATTGGCAAACGGTCCACCGTGCATTATGGCTGGAGTCCCCTCAAGTGTTTGTACTAAGTTGGGATTAATTGCATCCTTCAATAAAGCCGCCATAGCTCCATTAGCCTTTAAGTCTTTTGCATATACAGGTGTATCATCATATTTATATGCTACTAATATATTTCCCAATCTCTCTTTTAAATCAGATATATCCTTAGATAGACAAAGTATTGCCATTACTTCACTTGCCACTGTTATTATAAATGAATCTTCTCTTGGAACTCCATTTATTTTTCCTCCCAAGCCTAAAACTACGTTTCTTAAGGCTCTGTCGTTCATATCTACGCATCTTTTTATAAGTATTTTCCTTACATCTATATTTAAACTATTACCCTGATGTATATGATTATCCAGCATTGCACAAAGGAGATTATTAGCTGACGTAATAGCATGCATATCTCCAGTAAAGTGAAGATTTATATCTTCCATTGGTATTACCTGTGAATATCCACCTCCAGCAGCCCCTCCTTTTACTCCAAAAACAGGTCCCATAGACGGCTCTCTCAATGCTATCATTGCTGATTTGCCTATTTTTGCCATAGCTTGCCCTAAACCAATTGTTGTTGTCGTTTTACCTTCACCAGCCGGGGTTGGGTTAATTGCTGTCACTAATGTCAGCTTTCCGTTTTTATTTTTAGAAACTCTATCAAAAATATTTTGATTCAATTTTGCTTTATATTTACCATAAAAATCAAGTTCGTCTTCCCTAATACCTAACTTTTCAGCTATTTCTTTTATGGGTTTTATATTTGCTTTCTGAGCTATTTCAATATCTGTTAGCATTATTGATCCTCCAAATTATATTAAATAAATATCTTCTTGCATACGACAAAGTGATATTCCACCATTTTTCGTTACTTGTATCATCTCTTCAATAGAACCTCCGTTTTCAATTTGTATACGTGGCTCTATGGTATAAACTCCATTTTCCTTTAAAAATAAGTTTGAACGCATACTACCTTTTGGCGATAAGCTCGTACCGGGACTATGTGCAATTTCTCCCACTGGATGTCCCGTAGCATGATTATAACTTTTGTATCCTTTTTCAGTCAAGTAAGTTCTAACTATTTCGTCAATTTCATAGCCTCTTTTATTAGGATTACAATTCTTAACGCCCTCTCTTATTGATTCTTTTAATGTATTAAATATATTTATAACCTCTTTTGGTGGAAATTTTTCATTTTTTCTTAACACATATCCCATTCTTTGCAGATCGCTAGCATATTTTCTTCCGTCTTGTAATTCTATAATTACCCCGAAGTCACAATAGATTGTAAATCCTTCTTTTATTTTCTGATTACTCGCTTCACAATGCCCTCCCTTTGCAAGATTGGGACCCGTAAGAACAATCGGGCATCCACTTTCATTCCATGCATAATATTCATTAACAATTCCGTACTTTTCAAAGTATTGGGGTTTTAAATTAAATTCATCATGAAATAAATTCACTACTTCTCTTTCTGTCATTCCTATTTTAACTTTTTTAAACGACGATTCTATTATCTCTAAAGCTCTATTGGCAGCAATTTTCATGTAATATATATCTTCATCGCTTTTACTATCAATTAAACTATATATTATTTCATCAGCAGACAAAAATTTTACCTCTTTATTTCCTTTTGAATACATATTACTTATATTATTAGATAAAAATTTATATGTACCATACCCTAAAACATCAGTATTTACATCTAAACTATCAGAAAAATTTAAATATATTCTGCTTGGATACCCTAATTTTTTCAATATAGCTTCTATACTATTTATCAATTCTCTTCTTTTCTCATATAAAATTAAAGTATCGTCTAAATCTTTAAAGTTATCTGCATCTAATTCATGAACAATCAAAAATACATTCTGTTTTGCTACTATCGCTACAGATGTTACAACTGTTTTATCCGTTATAAATTTTTTAAAATACGGGTCCCTGCCCTCTGAATCATACATTATCCAAGCTGAATCATCATCTTCAATTACCTTGTATACTCGGCTATCTTTCATACTTATTTTTTTACAAACCTCCAAAGCTTATTTCTATATTCCTCAGTTGCATAATCTATTCCTATTCGTTTAGTCTCAATATATTCTACCTTATTTCCATTATCTTCTATCCATATTTTTTCCGATTTAATTAAGTCCTCTCCATTAAACGATTTATCTATCATTAATCCTTTTGTAAGCTTACCAGGACCGTCAAAGCCTTCCACACCTCTAATAAGTACAGCCTGTGGTATCCCCTTCTTGCCCGAAACTACATTAAGCATATAATGTATCCCATAGCATAAATAAACATATACAATTCCGCCTTGCTCATATAAAACCTTAGTTCTATCCGTATAGCCCTTATGTGCATGGCATGCTGTATCGTTTTCCGTATAATATGCTTCTGTTTCTATTATTTCAAATTTTTTTGTAGTTCCCTCTATATTTCTACACAGATACATACCCAATAGATTTGGTGCAAATTCTGGTGCTTCTAAGGAATAAATATCAAAATTCAATTTCACTGCTTTCCCTCCCTGTCTTTCTTATTATAATATCAATTACAAAAAATCTCCATATAAAAAAGTGACATAATTACTTAATAAAAAGTAATTACATCGCTTAAATAAAAAGCTTATATTCCACAATTATACTTTTTGCATAAATTCATGTATCCATCCTGCACCAAAACCAACACCTGCTCCAGCCATTGCATAGGGAAAACTATCAGTATCATTCACACCTAGACATCGAGAACCATATCCTCCAACCACGTATCCACCAGCAGCACCAACTATTGCTTTAGCAAATCCTTTAGCAGCTGTTTTCGCAAATAATGTAATTTTTCGTCCCCCACCAACAATGGCATCTAATTCATTTTCAGTTAACTGTACTTGTTGCTCTACTGACTTGTCTTCTTTCATCGCTAATTGAGCATTCTTTATAACTTTTGCCATTAATTTTCCTACTACAGTTAATTCCTCTTCCGTAATTTCTACCCCATTATCTAAAAATAGCTTTTTTGCTTCTTCTATAGTTCCCTTGTTTACTAATTCTCCAACAAACTTCTGGTCCTTCATTAATGCTTCAAATTTTTCATTTAACATTTCCATTCTCTCCTTTTAAAATTATAATTTTATACATATTTATTCATTTATGTTTCATATGTATATTAGCATTATACCCCCCGTGCAAATTTGTCAATAGTTTTTTTCAAAATTTTCTTAATTTGTATTTATTTTCACAAGGCAATAAATATCCACCCGTAAAACGGGTGGTATTTCATTTTCGGGCAAAGCCCTAATAGTACTGGCAAGCCACAAGTGGCTCTTTTTA
>CADBQS010000075.1 GCA_902796915.1 uncultured Ruminococcus sp. | reverse complement strand
CCTAAAATACATCCATATATCTTTACTACCATGCTAGACTATCTCTGTTCGACTTTTTCTGTCCAATCTATTGACGTTAGTCCAACTAAAAAATGTTTTTACTTCACATATTAATAAAAACTTTCAAACAATTCCATGAATTTGTGTTTACTATAGTATGTTTTACACGAAAGAGTGGGAGGACAATAGAAGTAAAGTAAATAAAAGTAAGGAATATGGAATCAAGTTTGGCACTGTGAATAAATATTATTTTTTCTCATTCTGTTTACCTAGCTTATGAATAAGTTTTCTGCTACACGAAGTATCACCAAAATTACCCGGTAAAAATAAGAAAATATAGCACTATATCCACTTTTAGTTTCTTGTTGACTTATTACTTAGTTTTTTAAAAGCACTTTGTTTACCTTGGTGTACATTCTATATACGTCTAATCTATAAACAACAATATCTTTTTGTTTATAGATGTCCTACTTTGGTTTCGTAAATATATAAAGATTCATCGAAACATTTTATTTTTAGTCAATCCGTTTATTCATATATATCGTATATCTGTCTTTCTAAAATTAATGTTATTTATTTTGCTCCCCAATATTGCACCAACAAATTTGATACTTTTTCATATAGTTACTTTGGTATCTTCATCGTTAGCATATTATATTACCTCTCACTTCGTGTGAACATATCATAGCAGAACTACTTGGACAACGACGGATAAATGGGGACATATTTACACTATTTTTTTTGTTGTTTCCTCCACGAAAAATAACTGGAAATTAGACTAGTAAACAAAATATATATAAAATATGTAATCACAATTACGCAACTATGTAATAGGAGCTTGTAAGAACTAATCCCGGAACTTTCTGTTTTGAAAAAATACAAGTTCCACAATAGTATTATTACAAACATTACCCACGAATGTATCGATCTGAATTTATTTTTGAGATTATGAAAATAGTAGTTATAAAATTTTTTATTCACTAAAACACCTACATTTCAAGATTTGTAAATAATATGTATGCTTCCATTTTTTATATTTATTTCCTTCGTGCAAAACATATGCGCTAAATTTGCATCATGTGAAGTAAAAATTACCGTATAGTTCTTCAGTAAGTTCAATACCAATTTTATTGTATTTTGATCTAACGTATTAAATGGTTCGTCTAAAATTAAAAATTCAGGATGATGTATCATTGCACCCGCAATCTGAAATTTGCGTTTCATGCCACTTGACAGTCCACTTATCAAATTATGTTGATAACTTGTCATATTAAATTTTTTTACTATTTCATCTACCGATAACTTGACATTTTTGAGTTTATAAAGGGCGGCTACTAAAGTCAAGTTATCATATAGTGAAAGCATTTCATAAAACATCAGTTCCGTAGTCATATACCCGATATTTGAACGTAATTTAGGATCATTATTTAATAGTATGCCATCAAAAGTAACTTCACCATTATCAGGTCGAATTAATGCAGCTATTATTTTAAGAAGTGTTGTTTTACCCACACCGTTTTCGCCCGACAAATAAATTTTATCATTTTTCTTAATTACAAAATTTATATCACGCAGAACTTGTTTTTGTCCATATTTTTTGCTGATATCTTTTATTTCTATGATAGAATTTTCATTTTTAAATATCTTTTGTGGCATATTTTTCCTCCTTTTTTAAGACGATCCCTTTAATTATTGGCAGTGAAATTGCTGTCATGACAAGGTATACTATGGATTCAGTAAATAGAATATAATCCAATGAAAAATCTAATATTGTCATCAAAATCATTGTGAAAAAACTTATTAATGAAATGGTCTGTCTGAATTTATATCCAATTTTATCACGCATAAAACCATCTTCAAAAAATTGATCAATATCTGAAAAATGCTGATAATTGAAATGAGGAAATATGAATGAAGATATTGTATTAAGGTGTGGAGTTATAACAAAATTAAATACTCCCAATGAAAGTGCAAACATTACAATAGGGATAGATGGCTTAATAATAGCAAAATGAATAGACATCATTATAAAATATTCTGGCAATCCTAAAATACGTTGCTGATTTATTAATCTATAATAATGGTCGGAAAAATGCGACCCGGTTAACCTGTAAATAACTATTGTATTACCTATACTGTCGAATCTCATTAATCCTGGATATAGATCAACACTACCAAATGAATCCGCCGCACAAGAATTAAATATTATATACAATCCCATGTATAGTGGTATTAAATTGGATATGCCTAATTTTTTTAAACTAACCGCTAAAGCTACGTGTATAAAATTAAATGGGTGTAAATAAAAATGGCTATAATGCTGTTGTAATTGCACTCTGTTATTAAAAAAATTTTTCCATTGTAATTTCATTAAGATGTTTTTGGAAGATTTAGAAAAAAATTTCTTTAAAATGTCTAGCCAATCCATTTTATTGGGATTACATCTATGCCACTCTGTTCGTAACCACACTCCAGATATGCAATTATAAAAAATAATGCAGATTACTAAGAGTAAAGCAGTAACAAGTACTATTTGATTGATTTGTAAAAACTTAATATGTTTTAATATGGTACTGAATGATCTGAATATAGAATTTATAACTAGTTCAATATTAATATTTAGTGTACGATCTTTAATTTTTATATTTTCAAGTACTGAAAAAAGCACATTAGAAACAGGTAATGAAACTAAAAACACAACACTTGATTTTATCAATGTCAAAACAAAACTATTAAGATAAAATCCCTTGATAAAATTTCTATAAGTCACATAACACATATAATTTGGCAAAATAAAGCTTAATGCTAAAGCTGATATCGCCATACAAAAGATTAAAAAATAAATATTTATTTCAAAAATATCTTCATATCTGCCAAAAACTAATGCACCAAATAGCAAATTTTTTATAAATGATGACAAATAACTTATAATGAATTCCATACCCCAATCAATAAAAAACAATGTTTTTGATTTGTATGGAAAAAGTTGCATATAATCTTTGTTAGAGGGCAAAATTAATTTTTGCGATAATTTGAATGAGTTTATTACTACATTGACTAACAAAAACAGACTATACACAAAAAATATCTCTTTTATATAATCAGAAAATTTATCTGAAAACCAAATAGTAAAAGAACTATATATAGTAATTGAAACAATGAACATTAGCAATG
>CADBQS010000074.1 GCA_902796915.1 uncultured Ruminococcus sp. | reverse complement strand
TTTTTTGGAGGATATTATGAATAAGAAGATAAGATTTTTTGTTGGAGCTTTTTTGGTAGGAATCTGCAGTTTAGCATTATCATTTAAGGGATGTAAGTGTATGGAAAAGAAAGTTTGTACGATAGACGTAGGACCTAAAGTTGTAAAAAATTCTGATATGCCAAGTAGCCCACCAAAATTTGAAAGTATGAGATTTTGGCCGGTGGTAAGGTTAATTTATGATAATAATGAAGTTGAAGAAACAGATATATCTTATTTTGGTAGTTTTGATGATTTTATTATTTATGAGAATGAATGTAAGCCTCTCTCAATTGAAGATGAAGGATTTCAAGAGGTAAAGAATGCAATTGATGAATATAAAAACTTGAATTCAAAATTAGAAATGAATTATTTCTGTGAAAATGAAGAAGAGGATTTTAATGAATTATTCGATAAAAATGTGAATTTCGAATGATAATAAAGAGAGGATTAAGAATAAGAGATTGAGTAGCAGTTATATCTAATTCAAGTAAATATAATTTAATGATTTTATGATATTAAGAGAAAATATTACGTATTATGACTTTTATATTTTAAAACAATTTATTATGTAATATAATTTAAATGAAAGGCTTAGATGTAAAGAAATATAATTATGTTCAAGGGGTGTCATTTGCCTGATATTGAATGTATATGATTATAAATTTTTCTACTGTAGCTGGTAGAATACCTTTCGTTTTATGATATAGCATTCGCTTTTTAGCGAGTGCTATAGTTTTTTTTTGAAGATTATCTGTTTTAGTGTAAATTTTTAAAAAGAATAGTAATTTGACTCATAAATATAGAATGGTTAAAAGAATATGTGCAACCATACGTATTTGGCTTTAGGTTGCCATTTAGCCTTGTTTGTTGGATGTATTTGTAGTATTATACTAATTGAATTGTTGATGATTATGGTTATTAGAATTATGGACAATTATAAAAATGTAATTTAATGAAATTGATTGTAAACATATTGTTTTGACATGAAGTTTGTGCGAGTTTTATCGAAAGGATGTTTTAGAGCTTGATATTTAATCATAAAACGGTATTGTTGCCAGAAACTATCAATGCTCTTAATATAAACCCCGACGGAGTATATGTTGATGCTACGGCTGGTGGCGGAGGGTGCTCTAATGAAATAATTAAAAGGCTGTCTTGTAAGGGAAGGCTTATTGCAATAGATCAGGACCCTGACGCTATAGCGTTTTGTAAGGAAAGATTTAAGGATTTTAAAAATTTTACAATCGTAAAATCTAATTTTTCTGATATCGTAAATGTAGTAAATAGCTTAGGGATACAGGCAGTCGATGGGGTAGTAATGGATATAGGGGTTTCTTCTTATCAGCTGGATAAAGCGGAAAGAGGTTTCTCTTATAAGTATGATGCTCCGCTGGATATGAGAATGAGTAAAAGTGGGAAGTCTGCTTATGACTTAGTGAATAACTTGAACTTAGAAGAGATTGAAGAGATAATACATAAATTTGGCGAAGATAAATTTTATAAAAAAATTGCAAGGGCAATTGTATCTGAAAGAGAAAAAGAACCTATAAAAACGACAATTCAATTAGCTGATATTATCAGTAGTGCCGTACCGGCAGCAGTAAGACGAGAAGGACATCCTGCGAGAAAGACTTTTCAGGCGTTTAGGATATATGTTAATAGAGAACTTGATAATCTTTCTTTGGGACTTGACGGAGCGTTCTCAATACTGAAAAGTAAAGGAAGACTTGCGGTTATAACCTTTCATTCGCTCGAAGATGGAATAGTAAAAAGAAGAATGAAAAAGTGGAGCAGTGGATGCGAATGTCCACCAGATTTTCCGGTTTGTGTTTGCGGTAAAAAGCCGAGCGTAAAGATTATTGGGAAACCAATTGTACCGAGTAAAGAAGAAATAGAAAATAATTTAAGAAGTAGAAGTTCAAAGCTAAGGGTGTGCGAGAAAATATAAAATCGTTTAAAGAAAAGGATGAGTAATTAGTGTATAATAGAAATGCAGCGTATGATTTTTCGTTGTTTGAAGAGAAAAAACAAGAAGAAAAAAGTAAAGTTTTAAGATTACCAAAAAGGAAAGCTCAAAATAAAGCAAATAAGAGAGTAAAATTAGTGTTTGCAACGGGTTCGATTATGGCAGTAGTTGCAGCGGGATTTATGTTTAGTATATTTCTTAATGGACAAGTAAAATTAACGGAGCTAACGGAGGAAATTACTCAAGTTTCTAAACAATTAGAGGAAAG
>CADBQS010000073.1 GCA_902796915.1 uncultured Ruminococcus sp. | reverse complement strand
TTTAATTCATATTTAGATAATACTTTTAATCTCCTTTCTATAAATCTATACTGGTTCATTCTATATTTTTTACATTTATTTGTCAAATCCCGATCAAAAGTTTATTTCCTTACATTTATTTTTAACTGATTTTATGACGTAGCTTGTCAAAAAAATAAAAATTTCTTATTAGATTCTAATCAGTAGAATGAATAAACACTTAAAGATGAAATAGAAAAAGTATCATATGAAAAATTTTTCTTTAAAGGTTCTTATTTAAGTATGTTTTATAACTGCTTGATAAAGTAATATGTATTAATTTAAAATTTTAGTAGATATATTTATAAATAAAATTTATTTTGTGTAATGCACAAGAATCTAAAACAAAAACACCCTCACACAAACTAACAGTTTGAGTAAGGGTTATTTGGTGGACACGAAGAGACTCGAACTCTTGACCTCTCGCGTGTGAGGCGAACGCTCTAACCAACTGAGCTACGCGTCCAAATAAAAAATAAATCCCCGCATTCACGAGGATAAATGGTGACCCGGACGGGAATTGAACCCGTGTTACCGCCGTGAAAGGGCGGTGTCTTAACCTCTTGACCACCGGGCCTAATACTTAAAATAAAGCTATGGTAGCGGCAAATGGATTTGAACCATCGACACTTCGGGTATGAACCGAATGCTCTAGCCAACTGAGCTATGCCGCCACGCCACATCCAACAACTTCTTCATTTTAGCATATAATTTATGATATTGTCAATATAAAAATAAAATAATTTTCAAAATTTACTTGTCCAACTAAAAAATTAATTAATAACATTTTTAATTGAATATAATTAACAACTAGGTACATAAGCTTTCCTAGTTGTTAATATACTATTTTAAAATTTTTAATCCAAGAAATCCTTTAACTTCTTACTTCTACTCGGATGCCTTAACTTTCTTAAAGCCTTAGCTTCAATTTGCCTTATTCTTTCTCTTGTAACGTGAAATTCCCTGCCTACTTCTTCTAGAGTGCGTGCTCGTCCATCTATTAAGCCAAATCTCATTCTCAAAACTTTTTCTTCTCTTGGAGTTAGAGTATCAAGAACTTTCAAAAGCTGCTCCCTTAACAAAACCTGTGACGCAGCATCTGCCGGAGCTGTAGCTTCACTGTCGGGAATAAAGTCCCCTAGGTGACTATCCTCCTCTTCTCCAATTGGAGTTTCCAATGATACAGGGTCCTGCGAAGCTTTCATTACCTCTTTAACCTTATCTGCCGATATATTTAGCTCTTCGGCTACTTCCTCTGCCGTAGGTTCTTGTCCGTTATTATGAAGAAGCTGACCAGAAACTCTCTTTACTTTATTCATAGTTTCAACCATGTGTACAGGTATTCTTATCGTTCTAGCCTGGTCTGCGATAGCTCTTGTAATCGCTTGACGTATCCACCAAGTAGCATAAGTAGAAAACTTAAATCCCTTAGAATAATCAAACTTTTCTACCGCCTTAATAAGCCCTAAATTGCCCTCTTGGATCAAGTCAAGAAATGTCATTCCTCTACCTAAATATCTTTTTGCAATACTTACCACTAATCTAAGATTTGCTTCAGATAATCTATTCTTAGCTCTTTCATCACCTTCGGTTATACGTATTGCTAAATCTATCTCTTCTTCAGGAGTAAGAAGAGGTACGTTTCCGATTTCCTTTAAATATACCTTTATAGGGTCATCTATCAAAACTCCACTTTCTGTTCCACTGGGGATTTCAGACATAGTATTTGATTTTAAATCGAAAGATATATCATCAAGAGAAGGTTCATCGAAATCCTCTACTATTTTTACTCCCATAGACTCCATAGAATCATATAAACTTTCAATTTGATCGGGGTCGAAATCCAATTCACCCATAGCATTTAATATCTCATCCGTACTAATTTCGCCGCTAACCTTACCTTGTTCCAATAAACCGTTTAACACATTGTCCTTGTTATTATCATCATTTGAAACTATATCGCTCATACTCTTACCTCCCAAATTTTATTTCTTTATAGCCTTTAATCTCTCTATATATTCCTTTATATCCAAAGCATCCATATCCTTAACATCATTCACCTTTTGCTTATATTTTTCCTGTTTCATAACAGATATATATTCCTCTAAAGCCTCATTCGTACCGCTAGATGGTACATAACCGCAAAATATTTTCGTTACTTTACCTATTTCATCCACCGAAAGCCCCTGTGAAGATATATTCGTAATATCAAATTCTCTGTTTTCTTCATAAAGCTTTTTTATTATATTATATATTTTCCTGTTAAATACTGTAATAAACATATCTTCAGAAACTTTTTCCAATATATTCGGGGCTCTGTCTTGATTATTCATCATATAAGAAATCAAAGCTTCCTCGGCAACTGAGGCTCTAAGATTATCTTTTTTATCTGGATTAACCTTATCGTCAAATGCCAAAGTTTTATTCACAACATCTTTAAAATATTGAGTTTCATCTTTCCTATTTTTATACTTCTTATACTTTTCAATTTGAATCATCATAGACGATTTTTCAATACCAATCTCCGCACTCAATTTACTGGCATATATTTCTTGTTCAATACTATTATCAAGTTCAGCTAATATTTTCGCTGCCTTTGTTAGATATTTTACCTTTTCATCGGGTCTATTTAGATTATAGTCAGATTTTATTTTTTGTAATCTATATTCAATATCATTCTTTGAATCTTCAATAATCTTCCTAAACCTAGTGGGGCCCTCATCTCCATAAGTTTTCATAAATTCATCGGGGTCCTTACCCTTGGGTATTGTTATAACCCTTACGTTAACTCCAATATTTCTAAATATATTTATTGCTCGGCTTGCTGCCTTCTGTCCGGCTTCGTCGGCGTCATAAGATATAATAACCTCATTTGCGTATCTAGATATTATCTTAGCTTGTTCTTCCGTTAATGCCGTGCCTAATGTTGCAACCGTATTTTGAAATCCTGCCTGGTGTAAGGCTATTACGTCCATATACCCTTCGGCAAGAATAATTTGGCCGTTTGTTTCTGTCTTGGCAAAATTCAGGGCAAACAGATTTGTACTTTTCTTAAATACAATAGTATCTGACGTATTTAAATACTTAGGCTTGCCGTCACCAATAATTCTCCCACCAAAGGCAATAACGTTACCTCTTAAATCTATTATGGGAAACATAACTCTATCAAAAAATCTATCGCAAACGCTTCCATTTCTAGTTCTAAATCCGAGATTTGCATCAACTATATCATTTTCTTTATATCCCTTATTCTTTAAATAATTTATAAGTGAAAATCTTGAATTTACGGCATATCCCAATCCAAAATGTTTTATCGTTTTTACTTTAAGTCCTCTTTTAAGCAGATATTCCAAAACATTTTTATTTTTTTCATCACATAAATTTTTATGAAAAAACCTCGCAGCTTCCCTATTGATTTCATAAGTTAATATTTTTTTCTTATGTACTTTATCGTCACCTTGACCAATAGGTAATTGCATACCTGCTCTATCGCATAAAAATTTTAATGCTTCAACGTAATCGAGCTTTTCAATAAGCCTTATAAAAGTAATAACATCTCCTCCAGCACCACAACCAAAACAGTAAAAAGACGAACTGGACGGATATATATAAAACGATGGAGTTTTTTCCGTATGAAACGGACAAAGACCCAATAAATTCTTACCTTTTCTTTTTAAATGTACATATCCCGCTATTACGTCTGATATATCATTTTTATACTTTAATTCCTGTATAAAATCGTCTGAAATACTCATGCTCTCACCCCCTGATTGCATAAGCTTATCCCACTAGATTTCACGAAATTTTCCAGGACTTTGGAATAAATAGCTCTCCAAATAATCTTACAGCATATTGATCAGTCATACCGGCAATATAGTCGCAAACAGCCCTATGCGTACCCTCATTTCTTGCAATTACTAACATATCTTCGGGTAACTTTTTAGGATTCTCACAAAAATATTTATAAAGGCCCTCTAGCACGTAAGGCACTTTACTTTCCTCGGATTTCGCAACCTCGCTAAGATAAACTCTCTCATACATAAAATCATGTACACGCTTAAACGCATCTTCAACATCTTCGCTCATACGCAAATTACCGTCAATACTATTTTCAACAAGAGAATTAACCATAGTATTAATTCTTTGGGAGCGATTATTTCCTAATATTTCAATTATATCCTTTGGTATATCATCTATTTTAATAATCTCACCACGTACGGCATCGTCAATATCATGATTTATATACGCTATTTTATCAGAAATTCTTACAACTCTTCCTTCAACAGTCCAAGCCTGCTCGCCTTTTGTGTGGCATAATATACCGTTTCTTACTTCTTTTGTAAGATTAAGCCCCTTATTATTTTTCTCTAATTTTTCCACAACTCTTACGCTTTGTTCATAATGATGAAATCCATTTTTATAAATTAAATTTAAGCAATCCTCGCCGGCATGTCCAAAAGGAGTGTGTCCCAAATCGTGCCCTAAGGCTATTGCTTCCGTAAGATCCTCATTTAGAAGTAAAGCTCTGGAAATAGTTCTTGCAATCTGAGCAACTTCGAGAGTATGTGTCAGACGTGTGTGGTAATGGTCACCGTTCGGAGATATAAAAACCTGCGTCTTATGCTTAAGCCTTCTGAATGCCTTACTATGTATAATTCTATCTCTATCGCACTGATAAACGGTTCTAAGATTACAAGGCCGCTCAAAGACGTCGCGGCCCATACTGTTTTTCGACAGCGCCGCTTTATTACTTAAAATTTCTTGTTCAAGTTTCTCCGTTCTTTGTCTAACATTCATTTTTACATACCACCACATATACATATTATCACAAATTAATCAATATGTAAAATAAATTGACTAATTTTCAAAAAATTTATTCTTTTATGCATCGAAATTCTTCTTTAATTACGTTTATAATTGCCTTACCCGAAGAGATTTCCAGTATTTTATTAAAAACATCATTAGTTTTAGAATTTTCTATATAAAATAATACTTTTACATTCTCTAAAAATAACGTATCTTTTACTTCTCCTCCGAAATCGCAAATCGAACTTAATACCTTGCCATAAATATTATAATTTAGTTCAACATCAACAAGATTACATCTCCTCATTAAGGCTATACCGCTATTTTCAATAGCTAACTTAGCCCCACTCGAATATGCCCTCGTAAGACCGCCCGTACCTAACAATATTCCACCAAAATATCTCGTAACGATAACACACAAATCTACTAATTCCAGCTTCATTATAACATTCATCATCGGCATTCCACCAGTTCCCTGAGGCTCACCATCGTCAGAATATCTCATAATTTCTCTTTCTTTTACTTTATACGCATAAACATGGTGTTTTGCTGTGCTATATTTTTTTCTTACGTTTTCTATACATTTTATAGCCTCATCTTCACTTTTTACGGGAAATGCACTATAAATAAATCTAGATTTTTTCTCTATAAAAAATCCTTCAGAAAAATCTTTTATAGTCCTATATTCTTCCAATAGTACACCCCCACTTAGCCGTAACTACTACAGGCGACGCAAACCGCGTCGCCCATAAATTCATAAAACAAACTATTTACTCTTAACAGCACTTTCGAAACGTCTTTTAAATCTGTCGACTCTTCCACCAGTATCAACCAGCTTTTGCTTACCAGTAAAGAATGGATGGCACTTTGAACATATATCCACAGTAATATCACTTTTTGTTGATCTTGTTTTTATAACATTACCGCAAGCACATTTAATCTCGGTTTCATTATATTCTGGATGCTTATTAGCCTTAACCTCTGCCATTAAATTCACCTCTCTAATTTTACGATAAAATCACACGTTGCATTATATCATAATAATTTAATTTTTGCAACAATAATATAATTTATCTTTTGAATATGGACATAATATCATAAAAATTATCGTCGTCATCTTTCTTATTATCATCGAATGCCTTAGGAGATTCGCTTTGGAAGCCTCTGTTGCTACTGCTATTATCTCTTGTAAATCCTCTGGAATTATTCTGCTTATTAGCCGCTGGAACTGGGATGTAAGATTCTCTTGTCGCAAAGCCCGTGGCAATTACTGTAACTCTTATTTCGTCGTCCATTTCCTCGTCAAATGCAGCTCCCCAGATGATATTTGCATCGCTGTCGGCCTGCTCTGCAATCATCGCTGAAGCCGTTTCTATTTCATCAAGTCCGATATCAGGAGATGATGTTACATTCACGATTAATCCCTTTGCTCCATTTATAGCCGTCTCTAAAAGCGGACTAGAAATTGCCATGTTTGCAGCTGTTTCGGCTTTATCTTTACCAGTAGCATGTCCAACACCCATGTGAGCATATCCAGCATCTTTCATTACAGATGTAACGTCAGCGAAATCCAAGTTTACAAGTCCCGGTAAAAGTATTAAATCAGAAATACTTTGTACACCTTGTCTTAAAACATCATCGGCAACAGCAAACGCATTCATAAGCGTAATTCTCTGTTGACTTGCATATTTAAGTCTCTCGTTAGGGATTATCACCAACGAATCAACCTGCTCTCTTAAAGCTGTTATGCCTTTTTCTGCTTGCTCCATACGTTTACGTCCTTCAAAGGAGAACGGCTTCGTTACGATTCCTATCGTTAATATTCCCATCTCTCTTGCTATTTGTGCAACAATCGGAGCCGCACCCGTACCTGTGCCGCCGCCCATTCCTGCTGTTATGAATACCATATCCGCACCTTTTAAGGCTGCAACTATCTCGTCTCTGCTCTCCTCCGCAGCTCTTTGTCCAACCTCAGGTTTAGAACCTGCTCCCTTACCGCGAGTTATCTTCTCGCCGATTTGAATCTTTTGAGCAGCTTTTGAACGCAAAAGAGCTTGTCTATCCGTATTAACACAAATAAACTCTACGCATTTTACTCCAGAATCAACCATTCTATTTACAGCATTGCCGCCGCCACCGCCAACACCTATAACCTTTATCTGAACTATATCTTCAGCATCATTTTCGAACTCGAATCCCATTCATACATCCCCCATTATAAACAAAAATACCACTCTATTTTAACAGTCCAACAACCAGTTATCAACCAAGCATACTATTCTTTATTGTATCACAATATAATTAATATTTCAATAAAAACTTTTAAAAATTTTTAAAAATAAAATACCCCCCCTCCTGAAAAAAATAACATTTTTTATTTAATCAATCATATAATCTGGTGAAAATACAGATTTGCCACCATTTTTTATGCTCGATACATCTAATTTTCCTCTTTCTTGTTCATTAATTTTATTTTCTAATATTTCTTTTGCCGTTGCAATTTTATAATCAAAATCATCCGGCATTCCCAAAAATACCTTTATTCTGTGGTCATACCTAAACGAAATTCCCGTTATATCCGTTATGTCTATTTTATCAATAGTAAGATTATCTTCCATAGTTACTTCAATAATTTCATCAACAATATTCTTTATAGCCTGATTTTTATAAACAATTCTATCTCCAATATTATAGCTTTCCAACTCGGCTCCTCTTATTTCCAATACGTTTTCGGGAATATCCTCCGTTTGCTCTATGATTTTATTCCTCTTACTTACTATAAATATATTATTATCCTGATTTCTAAAAGCAAATCCGGCCTCGGCTCCGTCAGCTTGTATTATTATCTTATTAGGTATCTTCCTTTTTATTTTTACGTTATCTATAAAAGGATTAGCACTGTCGATTTTTTTCTCCGCTAAGCTTAAATTACATAAAAAAAGATTTTCTCCACTCTTTATTCCCGAAGATTCAATAATTTCTTCCCGAGAATAAATGCTCTGCCCATTTACTTCAATAAAATCTATTTTAAATAGCATTCCACCGAGCAGTGCCGTTCCTAACGTTAATATACCTAAAATTATGATTATACTTATAATCCACATTTTTAATTTATAATTTATTCTACTCTTTTTTGCCTTTCTTTTTCTATATGCTTTTTTCTTACTATTACTCATTTTTTTATTATTTATCGGTTTTTTATTTTTTATATCATCCATAATTTTATCTATATCCTTTTCACTTTCGCTCCTAGGTTACATAAATTATTTTCTATATTTTCGTATCCTCTGTCAATATATTTTAAACCTTTTATTTCAGTAATTCCTTCTGCGGCCAACGCCGCTATGACTAATGCTGCTCCTCCACGCAAATCTGTGGCCGTAACGCTCGCTCCCGACAAACACTTCACTCCCTCTACTATCGCAACTTTACTCTCTACTTTTATATCTGCGCCCAACCTCATAAGCTCGCCAACGTGTTTATATCTACTTTCAAATATATTTTCAACAAACATACTCGTTCCGAATGCAACTGTCGTCATGGCCATCACAGGAGCCTGTGCGTCTGTTGGAAAACCTGGATAAGGCATAGTTCTTATAAGCTTATTTGCATACGGTCTTTCTGGAGCCTCTAGTTTTAAAATTCCCTCTCCCAAATTAGTAACCATACAACCTGCTTCTTCAAATATCGGTATAATTGCACCTATATGATCATAAATAGTATTTCTAAGTATTATCTCACCCGACGTAACCGCAGCAACACACATATAACTTACAGCCGCAATTCTATCTGGTATTACAGTATGCTCCGTACCAAAAAGATTATCTACTCCCTCAATTATTATCGTACTTTCTCCTATTCCCGATATTCTTGCACCACATGAATTTAAAAATTCCGCCAAATCACATATCTCAGGTTCCCTTGCGGCATTAGTAATCGTGGTTGTACCATTTGCAAGTACAGCTGCTAAAATTATATTTTCCGTTGCCCCAACACTTGGAAATGATAGAACAATATTCGTTCCAATAAGCCTGCCAACAGTTTCACAATCCATAAATCCATGGCTTTCATCTACTTTAAGTCCCATCTGCTTAAGAGCATCAATATGTAAATCAATCGGGCGAGGCCCTAATTCACATCCTCCCGGTAAAGACAGCCTTACTTTACCTATTCTCGAAATCAAAGCTCCTAAAAATATTATTGATGAACGCATTTCCCGCATCAAAAAATCTGGAACGTCATCTTTATCTATTCCATCTGAATTTACAGTTATAGTATTACCTTCTCTTTTCACTCTACATCCTAAATATTCAAGTATCGATATCGTTACTTCAACATCAGATAATTCTGGGCAATTATGTATAATACACTCCCCTTTACAAAGCACCGTCGAAGCTAATATAGGTAAAACGCTGTTTTTGGCTCCTTGTACAAATAACTCTCCATTTAAACATCTTCTTCCTTCTATCAATAACTGTGACACTCTCTACACACCCCTTCGAATATAAAATAACAATACTTTTATACTTGTCATAATATTCAAAATGGTCCAGTAAGTTACGTTGTCCATAAAAACAACTTTATAATTTTACTTAATATATAATCTTATCTGTCATCTATAAATCAAATTTAATTTAGCACTGATAAATTTAAAAATTCTTCACAAAAAACAAATGCTTATAAGATTTAAAAAAATCTATACGCATTTGTTTTATTAATTATATTAGAAAAAATTTTAAAGAATTAAATTAAAACATATCTTAAGCTAAGAAATTAGAGTCATCTACTTCCGGTGAAATTATTTCATCATCACTGGTGAAGGAACCTTCCCATTCGGGGATTTTTAAACCAAATATATTCTTCAAATGATCTTCCAAAAAATCGTCCTTATATTCCAAAGAGTCATCAACATCAATCATATCATATGGTGATTTAAAATACGTCCCCTCGTCCCAATAATATTTAGATATTTCGTCCATCGCACAAACTATCTTATATTTAGAATCGATGTCAGAATACTCTTCATCCCCCGGCACAACACTCGTTCTCTCACACTTAAATTTAGACGTGTTTTCGCTAATTCTAATAAGCATAACTTCCACATTTTCACCATTAGGTCCTTCAACCACTACATAAAGATTATATTTATAATCTGACACATAATTAATGCGACCTGTCTGCGGCGTAGTAAGATCTCCGATAAAATTATAACTATCGTCAACCAATTGATATTTTAACTTATATTTATACACTCCAGGTTGATACAAAGAAGGATCTTGATCTAATAATTTCAGTCCTTTTTCTATTAAGTCTGCAAGTGCACTTTTTTTATCGCTAAAACTCACCTGATTTTGAACTCCATATCTGTTTCCCACTGAACGCTGACTTGCCTCCACCTTGCTGCTAGACATTAAAATAGGCGAAACAGCCAATGCCGAAAACATTAATACTTTACCTAAAAAGTTTTTACTAATCAAAATAAACTCTCCTCTTAAATTTGATATCATAATTTTAACATATTTAACTGATAAAGTCAATACAAAAATAAAAATAACTTTATATTTCGTTTTTTATCTTACTTTTAATTATATCATATATTTTCTCGCTTGCATTTAATACTGCCATCTTTTTTAAGT
>CADBQS010000072.1 GCA_902796915.1 uncultured Ruminococcus sp. | reverse complement strand
TCCAAGGCCTTATCGTCATAAAGCCTATACCCCGACTCCGAAATTTTAGTTGGTTTCAATAAACCAATTTGGTCGTAGTACCGTATTGTACGTCTACTAATACCTGTAATTTTAGCTATCTCATTTACTGTTTTCAATCAAATCATCCTTCCTACATTTTCATTATAAAGATTTACGCAAGGTTAACGTCAATATGTTTTTGTGTAAAACAAAACGCAATTTTAATTTAATATTTTGTTTAAAATTACAACAATTATAATTCAAAGTTACTTTTAAATACAAGATAAAATATTGCATAAAATTATAATCTAACCTATAATTACTTATGATACACTAATTCTACCAAATTACATTAATTTAAAAAACGGAGGAAAATATGAAAACTTTATCGTTAGTAGTTCCATGCTTTAATGAGCAAGAGTCAATACCTATTTTTTTACAAAAAATAAAAGAGATTTATGAAAAAATGAAAAATGATTTAGATTTAGAAATAATATTTGTAGACGATGGTTCAAAAGATGAAACTTTAAATATTATTAAATCTTTTCACCAAGAAGATAATAGGATAAAATATATTTCATTTTCAAAAAATTTTGGCAAAGAAGCGGCAATATATGCAGGATTAGAAAAATCTATTGGAGACTTCGTAGCTCTTATGGACGTAGATTTACAAGACCCTCCAGAACTACTTTTAGATATGTATAATGGAATTATTAACAAAGGATACGATTGCGTTGCCACAAAAAGAACATCCCGAAAGGGTGAACCTCCTATTAGGTCTTTTTTTGCTAAATGTTTTTATAAACTAATTAATAAAATCTCTAAAACCGAAATTGTAGATGGAGCAAGAGATTACAGAATGATGACAAGACAAATGGTGGATTCCATATTATCGCTAAAAGAATACAACAGATTTTCTAAAGGAATTTTTAGTTGGGTTGGATATAAAACTAAATGGCTAGAATATGAAAATATCGAACGTGTTGCCGGACAAACTAAATGGTCATTTTGGAAATTATTAATATATTCTTTAGAAGGTATTATGGCTTTTTCAACTGTTCCTTTAGTTATAGCGTCAATTGTCGGACTCATTTTATTTTTTATATCAATTTTAATGTTATTTATAAACTTAGTTAAAACATCTGTTTTTGGATATTACGCTAGCACATATTATAATATTATAAATGTTATTTTACTTATTGGAGGGCTACAAATTCTTTTCACTGGAATATTAGGTCAATATCTTTCTAAAATTTATTTAGAAATTAAAAACAGACCTATTTATATCACTAGAGAGGAAAGTAAATAATAATGACTTTATACAGACAAAAAAATAATAAATATATTTATGCATTAGCATTTTTCATCCCTATAATAATATTATTAGCTATATTTATGTTAAGAAGAGTATATCCATTTGGAAACAATACCTTATTAATATCTGATTGCGATGGACAATATGTTGATTATCTTTCGTATTTTAAAACCTTATTTACAAGTAATAATAACTTTTTCTATACATTCAGTAAAAATCTAGGAGGAGATATAGTTGGCCTTTCAGCTTACTATCTTTTAAGTCCTATAAATATAATATTGTTCTTCTTTGAAAATAAATATTTGCCTATTGCTATAATGATAATTATTTTAATAAAAATAGGTTTATGTGGTTTGTCTTTTAACTATTTTATAAATCACGTAAATAAATCTAATGTAAATTCTATAATATTCTCCACTTCATACGCTCTTATGGCCTATAATGCAACTTACTTTTGGGATATTATGTGGATAGATGGAGTAATTTTATTACCTATTATAATATATGGAATAGAAAAAATTTTTAATAAAGAAAATTGCTTAACTTATGTTACATCATTAGCATTAGCACTAATCACTAACTATTATATTGGATTTATGCTATGTATTTTTTCATTTATATATTTTATTTATCGTTCCTTTATTTACACAAATCAATATAAAAGCTTAAAGCCTTTGTGGGCAAGATTTTATAATTACTCTATTTCATCTATTTTGTCTGTAGGTCTATCTTCATTCGTTTTAATTCCTACTTTTCTTTCACTACAAGGTGGTAAAGCAGGATTTTCAATCGAAACCTTAAAATTTAAAGAAAATTATAAATTTATCGACGTCTTTTCAAAGTTATTTTCAAATACTATAAATGATTATCAAATAATGGATGGTTTACCTAATATATTTTGCGGTATGTTAATTACATTATTAGTCATTTTATACTTTTTTAATAAAAAAATTAGTAATATTCAAAAAATAGCATCTGCTGGTATGCTCTCTGTAATTTTAATTAGTTTTCATGTAAATACTTTAAACTTAGTGTGGCATGGCTTTAATCCACCTGCTTGGTTCCCGTACCGATATTCATTTTTGTTTAGCTTTTTACTCATTTATTTCGCATATCAATGCTTTATAAATTTTAAAGAAGGTATAGAAAAGAAACATATTTTATATTCCATAATAATATTTATCAGTTCTTCTTTTATAATATTTAGAAAAGATTTTGATTTTATAAATTTAAAAAATATTTATTTAGATTTATTTATATTTTTATCATTAAGTATAGTATTCTATTATTATAACTTTAAAAAAATTAAAAATTCTCATATAATAACTTTCATAGCACTAATTCAAGTATTTAATTTATCATTAAATTTTTTCCTAACGTTAAGGCATTTACAAAATTTTGCTTCCGGTAAAATGGATAATTTTTATAATTACGTTGATACTTTAAAACCTGTAATTGATAAAATAAAATCAGATGATAACAGCTTTTATAGATTAGAAAAAACTTTTCAACGTTCTCATAACGACTCTATGCAATTCAATTATAATGGTCTTAGTCATTATAGTTCATGCGAAAAAACTTTTGTAAAATCATTTTTAGAAAAAATGGGATTTAGAAATAATATAAATTGGGCTTATTATAATAAAGGCTCTACAATTAGTATCGATTCCTTTTTGGGAGTAAAATACCTACTTGCTAAAGATAAAATCAATAAGCCTTATAATCTATTATTTGAAGAAAACAATATTAGTGTATATCAAAATCCTTACGTTTTGCCGATAGGATTTGCTATTTCAGATAAAGTTCAAAATGTTGATATATGGCAAGATAATTTATTTGAAATTCAAAATGATATATTTAATAATATGACAAATATAAGTTCTAATAATATATTCACGCAAGAAAGCAATGTAGAAATTCAATTAGATAATTTACAAATTAATGATTCTGGAAGATATATTTCTTATAATAAAATTAATAAAAATAAAGATGCATTTATAAGCTATAAAATAAAAGTAAATCAAGTTTATCCTTTATATTTCTATTCATCTGCTCCATTTGAGCAAAGTTCAGAGTTAATATTAAACGGTAATAAATATTCAGACTATTTTAATACCTATAATTGGGGAATTATAAATTTAGGTAGCTTCAATCAAAATGAAATTATAGATTTTAAAATAAAAATCAACACAGATACATTAGAATTAACTAACATTTATTTTTATTATGAAAATTTAGATAACTTAAAAATTCATTATAACAAATTAATTAGTCAAGCTTGTAATATGGAAAAAATAAGTAGTTCACACTTAAAAGGAAATGTAAATATATTGGAAGATAATCAATATCTTCTCCTTACAATCCCATTTGAAAAAGATTGGAAAGTAACATTAGATAATAACCTTATTAATTGTGATACCGCATTCGATACTTTTATGGCTATACCAATTACAAAAGGAAAACATTCTATTGAAATTAAATATATTCCTAGAGGTTTTAAATTAAGCCTAATTACTACAACTATTTCTTTAGTAATACTATTAATATTATTTATTAAACATAGAAAAGATAAAAGTTATAATATTTAATCTATATAATAAAGCATATAAAAATTAAACCTAGTTATGAATTTGTAACTAGGTTTAATTTTATATATTTAATTTATCTGCCTAACTTCTAGCTGCTCCATCAACCGGAAGCACTATTCCTGTAATGTATGATGCCATGTCGCTGGCTAAAAATAAAAATGAATTTGCAATATCCTCTGGTTCTCCTATTCTTCCTAATGGTATCTGTTTTACTATAGGTTCTAATAATTCCTTTGGTAGATTTGATACCATATCTGTGTTTGTAACTCCAGGAGCTACTGCACATACCCTTATATTATCCGGACCTAATTCTCTTGCTAAAGATAATGTTAATCCATTAACTGCAAATTTTGATGCAGGATATGCTACTCCCGAAGGTTGCCCATAGCGTGCTACCATTGAACTTGTATTAAGTATTACACCGCTCCCTTGATCTTTCATTATTTTAGCTGCAACCTGTGAACATACAAATACTGAATTTAAATTTAAATCTATTACTTTCGTAAAATCTTCAACTTTATAATCATATATTTTATCACGTGCAGAAATTCCGGCATTATTTACTAATATATCAATACGTCCAAATTTTTCTTTAACATCACCAAATGCTTTACTCACAGAATTTCTGTTCATTAAATTAGGATATATGCCCATTATTTTATCTTTAGAATAAGTTTGCAATAATTTATCCATAGCCTTATCCACAGTTTCTTTACATGAACCGCAAAATGCTACATTAGCTCCATTATCCAAAAACTTTTTTACTATTGCAAATCCAATACCACGTGTACCACCCGTAACAATCGCTGTTTTATTCTTTAATAGCATAATTATTATTCCTCCCAAAAATTCAAACGATAGAATAACATCATATTTTTAATATATTATGCAAATCAATCGAATAAAACTTTTATTAATAATTTAAAAATTAAATTTTCTTTTCACACGTAAATGGAGCCATTTCTAATCTAATAAAGAATCCTTTGTCATGATTACATACTGGACACATTTCTGGTACTTTTTCTCCTTTATAAATATATCCGCAATTTAGGCACATCCAATTACATTCTATATCTGAAATAAATAATTTTTCTTGTTCAATTAAATCTGCAAACATACCAAATCTATCGCCATGTGTTTTTTCTACCCTAGCAATATTATAAAACGAATATGCTACACTTTCAAATCCTTCTTCTTTTGCTACATCTCCAAAATGTTTATAAACGTCATCGTGTTCTTCATATTCATTATGCTGTGCATATCTTAAAAGTTGTACAATTGAATCTGTTATATCTACTGGATATCCACCGTCCACATGAATAGATTTTCCTGCCATAGACTTTAGATAATTATAAAAAATCTCTGCATGCTCTTTTTCCTGATTAGCTGTAAATTTAAACACCGCTTCAACTACGTGTAATTTACTCTTTTTGGCTTGTGAAGCTGAAAATGTGTAACGATTACGTGCTTGGCTTTCCCCTGCAAATGCTCTCATAAGATTATCTTTAGTTTGGCTCTTTTCAAATTCAATAGACATATACTATTCCTCCATATTTCTTATAATGTAGTTATTATATTACTATTTTTACTTTTTATTCCTATTTTAGTAAATTAAATATCTTAAATTTTTTATTCAACATATTCAAAACTTGTATTTTCGTCTGCAATGTCAAATAATAAATCATTATTAATAAAAAATTTAAAGTTTGCTTTACAAGATATATCTTCTTTTATTGTTCTTATCATCTTTCCATTATCTGGTGCACTTAAGTTTTTACCATTTGATTTAGATATATCTATTATTAACTTATACTTTCGTTGCGTTAAAATTATCTTTTGTTCACTGCATTCTTTTACTTTTACTCCTAAATATGTTGCCATTCTATATTCATTACCTAAATAATTTATATTACATATACATCCTTTAAAATTAAGTGGCCCTAATGGTATTGTTGCAATCGATACTACTATTGAATATTTTTTATAAAAATCATTACATTGTATCCATGTATAACTTTCAGGAAATGATTTTCCCTCATCGCCTTCTATATAGCCTGTCCCACCAGTAAAATCTAGATACTCTCCATTTAATCTTATTCCCCCCTCAAGCATGTGATTCACGCTTACTATTTCATGTTTACATTCCATTGGTAAAAACTTAAATGGACCCATTATATCGTACTTTATAGGCGTTAAATGATTATATTTTATTTCTCCTGATAATGATAAATTTTTATCTTCTAAATTCAATTTTATACCATCCTTAGAAAATAAATTTCCTTCATTATAAGGCAAAGTATAAGAATTTTCTCTTGTAAGGACTTGTATAAATTTGCCATCTTCAGATTGGCTGTTTATTATTGAAATTATATTTCCTTTACACCTATGTTTATAATAATATCCTTTAAAATAACTAATTTTATTTCAATCCTTTCTGTGCCGGATTATCAATTAATTTACCATCATCCGTAAATCTTGAACCATGGCACGGACAATCCCATGTATGCTCTTGCTTATTATATTTTAGAGTACAGCCTAGGTGCGTACATCTTTTTGTCGACGGATATACAAAATTTTTTAATGTTTTCCCTACATGTATAAAAAATTCTTTATTAAAATTAAATCTTTGCGGTGAAAAAACATCTTCATATTTATTTTTCTTCCCTAGTATCATATCACAAATAATCTCGGCTCCTACCATTGATGAAGTCATTCCCCATTTATTAAATCCCGTGGATACATACACATTGTCTAATTTATTTGAGTATTTACCTATATAAGAAATTTTATCAATAGTAATACAATCCTGCGTAGCCCAATAATGAGTTTCTTTTGATTCAGGGTAAAGTTTTTTGGCTTCATTTCTTAACTCTTTATAGCCACCTTCCTGTTCTCCTGTTCTATGTCCGCATCCTCCAAGAAGTAATTTACCGTCGTATTCTCTGAACGAAAGGCCTCCTTCACATTCATCAATATACATTCCATTTATCTTGGGACAATTTTCAAGTGCTAAAACGTACGAACGTTTCTGATACATTTTCAAAAAATAGAATCCATATTTATTCATAAATGGAAAATGAGTTGTTACTATAATTTTTTCTGCATTAATTTTTCCTTTATCCGTAATAATACTATTTCCTTCTATATAATTAGCAAATGTGTTTTCATATATTTTTAAATCCTTAGATATATAACTTATAAATTTTAGTGGATTAAACTGTGCTTGATTATTAAATTTAATTGCTCCGGCTATATTAATAGGAATTTCTATATCAGATACAAATTCGGCCTTTAAACCTAATTTATTCACAGCATTTACTTCTTCTTTTATTTTTGATTTATTATTTTTAGAATATACAAAAGATGGTAAAATTTTAAAATCGCAATTTATACCTTCGCATATATCTTTATATTTATTTATCGCATCCTCATTAGATTCCAAATACATAGACGCTTTCTCTATTCCTATATTATTTATCATATCGTTATAGATTATATTATGCTGCGACGTTATTTTTGCAGTAGTATTTCTAGTTACACCCATTCCAATCTCTTTAGCTTCAATTATAGTGCAATCTATACCTTCTTTTTTTAGCAAATAAGCTGTAAGTAGTCCTGCCATTCCTCCCCCTATAATAGCTACCGATGTATTTACTTCACCCTCAAGGCTAGGATATATTTTTCTATCTTTTGTAGTATCTTGCCATATACTTTTCATAAATACCCCCACACAATTATTTTTATATATTATTATCTATATTTATCGTCAAAAATTATACATACCAAAAATAACTTATAAAATACTTTTTCTATTATATTTAATTTAGTCTTTCAATCAATAAATACATACATAAATATAATAAATATCCACCCGTAAAACGGGTGGTATTTCATTTTCGGGCAAAGCCCTAATAGTACTGGCAAGCCACAAGTGGCTCTTTTT
>CADBQS010000071.1 GCA_902796915.1 uncultured Ruminococcus sp. | reverse complement strand
CGGATAACTCTTTTTGTAAACATTGTAGTTGGCTTGAAGCCTCATTATTACTGAGTTTGTTCAAGTCCCTATTGGTTATCCCGACCATTGTTGAAAAAGTTGTTTTTTAATAACTTAATTAATTTTAATTTTGTTTTGAGGGGAATTTTTTATAATTAAAATTAAACATTTATTTATCTTTATTTTGTGCATTTGCTTTTTATATGGTGATTTTGTAATTGTAGACGCTAAAGATCTTGATTTACCAAACACGACAGTTTACCTTACCGGAAACGGAATAGCTACTAGGTTGCACAAGCCTGTGCTGGAAGAATTTCCTAATGTTAATATTGAATTTATAC
Source organism: uncultured Ruminococcus sp. (assembly GCA_902796915.1). GTDB lineage: Bacteria > Bacillota > Clostridia > Oscillospirales > Acutalibacteraceae > RUG14215. The sequence continues at coordinate 3,971 of CADBQS010000071.1, read as the reverse complement.
GTCTCTCAGAAGAACTATCAAAAACAAGAGATGTAGCTATACCTTCTGATAGTTGGCTGTTTTTAGGTACCCCTGTTTACAAGCATAAACAACATATACTGAATTATGCTGAAAAATGCAATAAAATTTTGTGCGAAAAACCTGTTGGGTTGTCTACAGATGAAATAAAGCAAATAAAAAATAAAATAAACCAAAACCAAGTGTTATTTAGAGTGAATTATGCATTAAGGTTTTTACCTTGTATAGAAAAAATTAAAGAATATATAAAAAATAATAATATCAAACGCATAACGATTACATGTAATGCTAATTTTAATCAAAGCCCACCAAATAAGCCTTGGAAAAATGATTATAAGACAGGCGGTGGAGTTTTATATTCCATACTTCCTCATATGATCGATTTATTAAATTATTTAAATTTCCGCGAAGATTTAAATAATATTACGTTTCAAAGTACTACACAAGTTCCAATGAATGATGTAAAACTGTATTCGAAAACTTTAAACGGAGTTGATACAGTAATAGATATTAATCTATGCAAAGATTTTGATGAATTAACTTTAAAAATAGAAACATCGGATAAATCTAAAACATTTGATTTGGTCGATGCTTCAGAAGATAAAATTTCTGGTAATATGTATTGTAATGGCACCTTATCTGCAACAAGCCTAATTTCACCATGGCGTATTTCATTTAAATATTTATTGGAAAACCTTTTTATAAATCCGCAAGATTCTAGATTTGCTAAAATTGAAGATGCAGAAAATGTCCTTAAAGTTTTAGATGCAATATTATTACAACAAAAAACATAGTAATTGAATGTATAAACATTGTAGTTAGATGAAATGTCTTATTAATACTGGATTATCCCTAGTCCCCATTGGTTATCCGTACCAAAGTAATAAAAAGTCGATTATTGCGTAATCGGCTTTTTATTTTGCACTTGTAATGAGATTTTGCTATAATTGTTTTAAAGAAGTCAAATTATATTAGTGTTTCTCTATTATTATGAAAGGAATTTTTCCTAATATAATTATGGAGGTTAAAATTAAGATGTACATTAAAAAAGTTTACGGTTATGTTTTATTTGAAAGAGATTTGACATTTATTTATAAGGGTCTACTTGACACTTATGATCCACCGACAACCGAAAGTAAAAATTGGAAGCATTGGGTAGCACACATCACTCCTACGACGTGCGGGTTGTGCAGAAATTTAAACGGTAAAATCTATTCTATAAGAGATATTGATTTTCAAGAGCCGCCAATTCATCCAAATTGCAGATGTGAAGTATTACCAATGGAAGCAGTTATCGCTGGTAATGCAACGAAAGATGGTAAAAATGGTGCGGATTTTTGGATGAAGTATATGGGCAGATTGCCGGATTATTATATTTCCGAAAAAGATTTAAAGGCGTTAGGCTGGAAAGAAGGAAAATCACCAAAAAAATTTGCACCAGGTAGAATGATGACTAGAGGAATATATCAAAACAGAAATAAACATCTACCAGACAAATTAGGCAGAATATGGTATGAAGCGGACATTAATTACTATGAAGGCAAAAGAAATGGACATAGGTTATTGTGGTCAAACGACGGGCTCATTTTCGTAACGTATGACCATTACGGAACATTTTATGAAATAATTTAAGGAGGACTTTGAAATGAGTAAAAAAAATGATAAAAAGACGATAACATTAGATTTCACAGGATGTAAAACCTGGTGGGATTATCACGAAAGAATAAGAGTAGCATTTGATTTCCCAGAATGGTACGGTAAAAACTGGGATGCTTTTTGGGATTTACTTAGTACTTCTTACGACATTGGCAAGGTTAAAATAACAGGAGAACACACCTTAAAAGAAGAATTTAGTGACTATATACAAATGACTCATGAAATTTTAGATGATAATATAGAACATCAAGCCAAATTTGGAGAAAAATTTGAATACGAAATAATAGACTAGCATATTTATGCTAGTTTATTATTTGCAACATACGACCATTACGCAACATTTTATGAAATAATTTGAGGAGAAACAAGTATGGGCAACAACAGCAAAAGCAAAAAGATAATAAGATTAGATTTAACAGGATGTAAATATTTAGGTGAAATTCATGATAGAATTAAAGAAGCATTTGGTTTTCCTGAGTGGTATGGAAGAAATTGGGATGCTTTTTCAGATTTATTGTGGAGTGAATGTGATGCAGACAAAGTTGAGATATTTGGTGAATCAACTTTATCCGAAAAATTCAAGCATGACATAGAAATTATGCATGAAATTCTTGAAGATAACAAAAAAGAGCATAACAAATATAGATGGAGACCGTTTGATTTTGAAGTTATAAATTAGATATAAACATTATCATTGACTATAAATGTCCTGAATGCTGACTTTTTTCTATAATCTATAATTCTATATTTGTGCCATAGAAAAACCGGTTTAGGAATTAGATTGAAACTGTTTTTACAGATTGTCACCAGTCTGCTTTTTGTTGGCTCTTTTTTCAGTGTCAATTTTTATATATCATTTATCATTTAAACTCGTACCATTTTCCTATAATCACTAATTATTCGTGTAAATATATTCTTTCAAAATAGAATTTCTTGACCGCAGTGCAGCTTTTTATCTTATTTTAGAATTACAGCAATTGTTTTTATAGCATTAAATTCGAGAAAATAATTTAATCTGTTGATAGTAATACATTCTCCTTTTTTATTATATTGTAGAAACGAAAGTAATTATTTGAAATCTAGGATTTTTCTCTTTTTCAGATGCCATCCTTTATGTTATAAAATCTAAATTGTTAAATCAACCGTTTACTCAAATTATTTCACGGTTATATAAGCTCATAGTGTGTTTTAAACTAAAAATTATAAATATAATAAACAAATTTAACAGTAACTAATATATATCTTGTCCATAACTAATTTCCCGCCATTTTCTAATATACATATTAATTATGTTAAATTTAGTTGGTTATTTATCCTGTTTCAAATACTTCATTAACTGTACAGTTGCTTTACTACGACCTTGAACACTAGCAAGGCCATTAGCCTTTAATTCCTTTAACGGATATTTATCTGGTGAATATTTCTCCAATAATTTAAGTTTCATATATCGGATATTCGGATCTTTGGTTAAACTTTTATAATACATGTGGTCTTCATCCGAACGATTACCATATAAATCGGCTGCTATTACTTCGCATTTAAACATAATGGACTTATAATTTCCACTAACATAAATATAAACCGTATCGCCAACACAGATATTTGTCGATTGGCTCCATTCAATTACATCTAAGTTTTCAAAGGCTCCTACAATATCATAATATTTCGGATTACTTGGAATAATCCAAACATCGTCAAGGCGAGAAGATATCTGTCTACCTTCAGCCTTAGCACGAATTACATTTAACCATTCACCATTATACTTAAAGTATCTAGGTCCAGCAACTCCCCACTTACTTCCCGTAAGTTCAGTAGCCAGGGCAGAAAGAGAAAGTTTTCTTCCTTGATATTCCACATTTTTATCATCTACAACTACACATTGTGTTCCAGAATTAGAGTTACCCTGATTAACGAATGTAATCATTGCACCAACTGGAATATTACATTTTGAAAAGGCAAATGGGGAAAGACGTTCAATATGTTCTTCGTCAATTTCCTGTGCAAGTTCTTCGTCTCGACGTTCCTCTACAGATGGATTATATAGATGAAGTTTATCACGTCGACCACCCAATTGAGCAATAGTTTCAAAAATTTAGTATGCTGTTTCAGGCGTCATAGCGTAAAACTCACGTACACGCTTTTTGCCGTCAATATTATCGATAGACCTTAAATCAGGATTAATTTGGTCTATCATTTTATGTATTTTTAAATTGGTGTTAAGATATAAATATGGACACGAAAAGTCGAACAAAAGAAAGAAAAAGGAGTAAAAATAATGGGAAGAAAACAAAAATCAT
>CADBQS010000070.1 GCA_902796915.1 uncultured Ruminococcus sp. | reverse complement strand
TTTCAGTTTAGCACACTAGGCTGTTTTTTCACCGGTTAACCTTTTTAGAACCTCGCGACTATCGCGTGGTTTTCTATATACAATAAAAGAGAAAGAAATATTTCTTTCTCTTTCGTTTTTACAAAAAACAATAAGATATAATTAAATTAAAAATTATTTTTTAATAAATCCCAATACTTTATCTGCAACATTAGATCCGAAATCTTCTGCCTTTTCAAATATGCCTCCACCATAAACATTCCCGGAAACACGCTTGACAACACCATTTGCAAAACCAAACATACAAATCCATGAAACAATATCAAAAAAAGTTAAATCTTTCAATCTAGAAAACATAATTTTTTTCCTTTCTCAATATAACTAATAAACCAACCCTTAACCAAACAAAATATTTTCATTCCGACTACACATTCAAGTTGGGTTGACTCTCGGCCCCTGCTGATAAAAGGTTGCCATTCCCATGAGGTTTCTTTACCTTCACTTCAGCATAATATCCGCAACACTTTAGTAAAGTACATAGCAAGTATATCTTTATAAAATCTCCCACTGTAAGATCAATTAATTTTTTATTTAAAAATATTTCACATTCTCCCTTTTTAATCGCTTTGTCCTCGTAAAACATTTATCTATGTTACTTATAACTACCCTAAAAAACTTAAAATTAATAATATCCCGAGTCACTTGTTACGTTTTGACCTCCCTTTATCATACAACAAGTATTATCACCCAAACGAATAAACGGATGAGTTTGGCCACTCGTCAAACCAACTGATGCTCCAATAAATCCTTCCATAAAATTGTATAGCATTTGCGTTGTACATATTGCCACTAAAACCTGTCATAATTTATAATCACTTAATTTTTTATTTAAAAGCATTTCACATTCTCCATTTTTAATCGCTTTGTGAGACTATTATAACACTATTGTTTTAAAAAGTCAAACGTAATTTTAATCTTTTTTAACTTCTTCTAAATCACTATCGGAGCTTTGTTCTTCACTGTTATGAGGAACTTCCGCCACAGCAACTATTTTATTATCCTTTGATAATTTCATCACTTTAACACCCTTAGAAGGTCTTGCACACTGCCTTATAGATTTTACTTCTATTCTAATTATAATACCATCATCAGAAATCATTATAACATCATCATTTTCATTAACAGTTATAACAGAAGCTACCTTACCATACTTTTCTGTATGATAATTTATAACACCATGTCCACCTCTGGATTGAATTCTGTAATCATCAAAACTTGATAATCTTCCATATCCAGTTTCTGAAACCGTCAGAAGCATACAACTTTCATCAACTACGATCATTCCCATTACAAAATCATCTTCGTCCAATTTTAAGGCTCTAACACCTCTTGCTATTCTACTTACTTCTCTTACATCGCTTTCTTTAAATCTTATAGCCTTACCATTATGAGTTGCTATAATAAGTTCTTGATTTCCATCTGTAATTTTAACCCAAGCAAGCTCATCACCATCGTCTAAATCCAAAGCAATGAGCCCACCCTTTCTTACGTTATCAAACGCTTTAAGGGATGTACGCTTTATAACACCAAATTTCGTAAGCATTACAAGATACATATCATCGCTTATTTCGGGTACTCTTATCATAGAAGTAACCTTTTCCTCAGATTCCAAAGGTAAAATATTAGCAACATTCATACCCTTAGACGTTCTAGAACCCTCGGGAACCTCATAGCATTTTATTCTGTACATCTTACCCTTATTCGTAAAGAACATAATATAATCATGCGTATTTGTGATAAACATCTCGCAAGCGGTATCTTCTTCACGTCTCGACATACCCGATATACCACGTCCGCCACGTCTTTGAAGCTTATAAGTATCCATTTTCTGACGTTTTAGATATCCAAATCTTGTCATGGTAAGTACGCAATCTTCTCTCGGGATAAGGTCTTCAACATCCACTTCTCCAGTTACAGGTACAATTTCAGTACGTCTATCGTCCGCAAATTTATCTCTTATAGCAATAGCTTCACTTTTAACAATTCCTAATAATTTTTCGTGACTAGCTAAAGTCTCCTCAAACTCTCTTATTTTATTTATAAGCATTTCGATTTCCTGCTCTATTTTACTTCTCTCAAGCCCCGTAAGCCTTCCTAAAGGCATTTGAACGATTGCCTGAGTTTGAACATCGTCAAGACCAAATCTTTCAGAAAGAGCCTGCCTACCCTCGGCTATATTCTTAGAGTTTCTCAAAATATTTATTACTTCATCAATAAAATCCAAAGCAATTTTTAATCCCTCTAAGATATGAGCCCTTTCTCTTGCCTTTTTAAGATGAAATACAGTACGTCTTGTTACAACGTCAACTTGAAATTCAATGTAATGTTCAAGCATTTCCTTAAGAGTTAATATCTTAGGCTCACCATTAACTATCGCAAGCATTATTGCACCGAATGTAATTTGTAATTGAGAATAAGAAAATAATTGATTAAGTACGACTTGCGGTGAAGCATCTCTTTTTATATCTATCTCAATATGCATACCGTTTCTATCGGAATGGTCGTCAATATTAGATATTCCCTCAATTTTCTTATCTTTCACCATATCTGCAATACTTTCAATAAGCCTTGCCTTATTAACTTGATAAGGAAGTTCCGTTACAATAATTTTAAATCTATTTTTCTCTTCTACGATTTCTGTCTTAGCCCTAACAGTAATTTTGCCTCTACCCGTAGCATAAGCGGAACGTATACCAGAATACCCCATAATTAGAGCACCAGTTGGGAAGTCTGGTCCCTTAATATGATCCATAAGCTCATTTAAGCTGGCATCCGGATTATCTATAAGACAGCACATTGCGTCAACGACTTCAACCAAATTATGTGGAGGAATATTCGTAGCCATACCAACGGCGATACCCGTAGAACCATTCACGAGTAAATTGGGATACCTTGAAGGCAAAACAACCGGTTCTTTAAGTCTATCATCATAGTTAGAAATAAAATCAACTGTCTCTTTGTCTATATCCGTAAGCATCTCTACGGCAATTTTACTCATCCTCGATTCCGTATACCTATAAGCAGCAGGAGGGTCACCATCAACGGAACCAAAGTTACCGTGCCCATCAACTAACATATATCTCATAGAAAAATCCTGCGCAAGCCTTACTAATGCATCATAAACGGAAGCGTCACCGTGTGGATGATATCTACCCAAAACGGAGCCTACGGTATTCGCACATTTTCTGTAAGCCTTATCTGGTCCCAAACCATCTTCAAAAAGAGTATATAAAATTCTTCTATGTACGGGTTTCAAGCCATCTCTCACATCCGGCAACGCTCTTGAAACGATTACCGACATAGAATAATCCAAAAAGGATTTTCTCATCTCTTTCTCTATATCAACCTCAATAACTTTTGGCTCTAAAGAGTTAATTTCATTGCCGTTTTCCATTAAAAGCAACATCCTCCCAATTTCAAATTAATCTTTTTTACTAGGATGCGTACCTGCAATAAGCATCGCTTGTACATCAGGTAAAAATTCAGGTTCTATGCATCTAATAGGTATTAACAAAACGTCGAACCCCAAATTTATTACAATAACATCATCTATCTCTTCATAACTATAACTACCATCCAAAATAACTTCTTTTTTTAGTCCATTCATCTCAACATCAATTTTATCCGGAAAAATCTCAAGACTAATATCCTTATCAGAAAACAAATCTTTTGCTATACGCTTGAGGTATATTATAGGTATCGTCCATATACCGATTATTGATAATATTGGAATTAACATTAATATCATATAAAAAGATTTTTTCGTAACTATAGCAAAAAGTAATAGCAATAAAATAAGTACGCATTGCACGATAGTTTGAGTTTTTTGCTGTCCCTTACTTTTATCATAAATATTACATTTTTTTAAACTATCATACGCTTCTTCCTGCTCTAGCTTATACGTAATTTTTATACCTGTCGTATCTTCTTCATATTCTTCAATATCATCATCAAGAACTCGTTCAGCCTCAGAGCCATCCCATTCAACATCATCTTTTTCTTCACTTATTTGGTCTTCTTGCTCTACCTTTTTCAAATCCTTTTCAATTTGATTCTCCTCATGAAGAATCGACTGTTCTCGGTCAGGACTTTCCTGATTGCTTTCTATACTATTTTCACTCTTACCTGGTGGTACATCATTATCTCTCATAAAATAAACTCCTTATAAAAATTAAAAACACAAACATTAAAATTTATCTTGGACCATCTTTGTATCCTTCTTTAAGATGGGCTTTAGCGTGCGGCCCTAACGACAGATTATATTCACAAGTGTACAACCTCCGCCAATCTTACCTTGCACTTTTTTTATTTCTGTTCGCACCAACTGCACGTAACTTCTACCTATTTTACCATATCCACCAAAACATCTTTTGGGACATTCCCTAAAACCTCACACTTTTTTGCTTATTTAATTTTTCTATCGACATATCTTCTCTTACTTTCATTTCTTATCGTCTTTATGCTTTTCATACCAATCCTGCCAACCTTGAGCACTTTTATATCCTCCATATCCACAATGCGGACAAGGGAAATCACACATACCAACTGCTACTTTAAATTTTTTATGGCACCAACTGCATTCATGTTCTACTTCTGTATTAACAACACTAATTGTATTAGGTTTTTTAAATAAATCACCTACGTTAGAACCGCCACTTACTTTTTCTTCCATATCTTCACTAAGTTTTTCTTTGGCCATACCTTCCCCTCTCTTTCATTATTACTATATTATACATCTAAATTCTGTACATATCTAGCATTCTTCTCAATAAATTCACGTCTTGGTTCCACCTTATCTCCCATAAGGATAGTAAACACCTCATCCGCCGCCGCTGCATCTTCAAGTGTTACTTTTAACATAATACGAGTTTCAGGATTCATCGTAGTTTCCCAAAGTTGCTCGGAATCCATTTCACCAAGACCCTTATATCTTTGTATATCCGCACTTCCACCCAAATCCTGTAAAATCTTATCTCTCTCTTCATCAGAATAAGCATAATAATGCTGTTTGTTCTTTGTAAGCCTGTAAAGTGGAGGTTGAGCTATATAAATATGTCCATACTCTACAAGAGGTCTCATAAATCTAAAGAAGAATGTCAAAAGCAACGTACGTATATGTGAACCATCAACGTCGGCATCCGCCATGATTATTACCTTATCGTATCTTAATTTATCAAGATAAAATTCCTCGCCAATACCGCACCCAAGAGCCGTAATCACAGGCATCAATTTATCGTTACCATAAACTTTATCAAGCCTTGCCTTCTCAACATTAAGCATCTTACCCCAAAGAGGTAAAATAGCCTGAAATTTTCTGTCACGTCCACCCTTAGCGGACCCGCCAGCTGAATCTCCCTCAACTATATAAATTTCAGTTTCGCTTGAATCCTTAGATTGGCAATCGGCCAGTTTCCCCGGCAGTGCCGCAGATTCAAGAGCAGATTTTCTTCTTACTAAATCCCTAGCTTTTCTCGCAGCCTCTCTTGCCCTTGAAGCCGAAAGAGCTTTATCGAGTATCGCTTTGGCCGTAGACGGATTTTCCTCTAAAAATATCTTTAATTTTTCGCTTATCAAATTATCAACAAGAGTTCTAATTTCCGTATTACCTAACTTAGTTTTAGTTTGTCCCTCAAATTGAGCATCCTTTAATTTTATACTTATTATTGCCGTTAATCCCTCTCTGACGTCCTCGCCGGAAAGATTTTTATCGTTTTCCTTTAAAATATTAAAATTCCTCGCATATTCATTCATAACCCTAGTTAAGGCACGCTTAAATCCCTCTTCGTGCGTACCGCCATCGGTAGTGTGAATGTTGTTTGCAAAAGACAAAATAAGTTCATTATAGCTGTCATTATACTGAAGTGCTATCTCCGCGCCGGCAGAACCGTCAGGAAGTGAACCCGATACATCTATAACATCGTCGTGAACAACTTCCAACGCTCTTTTTTTATGTATATATTCAACGAAGCTCGACACTCCACCCGCATACACAAAATCACTTTTCTTAACATTCTCTTCATCTCTCGAATCCGTAAGAATGATATGCACACCCGCATTTAAAAAGGCCTGCTCACGAAGTCTAGTTTCTAAAACAGTATAATCATATTCCACAGTTTCAGCAAAAATTTCCTTATCGGCCTTAAAGGTGATACATGAACCTCTTTTATCTGTATCCCCAATAACTTTCAAATCTCCTACGGCTGGACCCCTTTCAAATCTCTGTCTATAAATATGCTTACCGTCGCAAACTTCAACCTCTAACCATTCGGATAAAGCGTTAACTACTGATGAACCAACACCATGAAGGCCTCCAGAAACCTTATATCCACTACCGCCGAATTTACCTCCAGCATGTAAAGTTGTAAATACAACTGTAACAGCCGGTATTCCCATTTTAGGATGTATTCCGACAGGAATACCTCTACCGTTATCCCGAACTCTAACAATATTATCAGGTAAAATATCAACCTCTATAGTATCACAAAATCCTGCCAAGGCTTCATCAATGGCATTATCAACAATTTCATAAACAAGATGATGTAATCCTTTAGGTCCCGTAGAACCAATATACATCCCCGGTCTTTTTCTAACAGCTTCAAGTCCCTCTAAGACTTGTATTTCTTCGGCACCATATTCGCCACCATTTTGATTTATTTCAAAATTATCCAAAGTAAAGCCCTCCACAAAATTCTATATGATAATAATCCTTCAAGCTATGTTACTAATTACTAAATATATCTCTGTCATCCGAATTACTGAAAATATCTCGACTTTCTAATTTAAACGTTCCAGAAAAATCATTATTTTCATCTATAAGTAAATTATTCGAATTTGAATTTGAACTTTTATTTATATCACTTCGTTTTTTCTTCTTTTTCTGTTTTTTAATATCAGGTTTATCTAAAACCACCATAAATGGAGAAATAGAATAAAACCCCAAAAACATCAAAATAATTAAAAATATACCAAAAAGGGCAAAGCTGCCGCCAATCGCCGCCATAAGGAGGAAAACCGCAATACATACTATCTGTAACACTCCGATGATGTTATAAATAATAGATTTCAAGTTTACAGAAGATTTTTTCCCACAACTTCTACATTTATATACAGGTTTGTTTTTTATAACAAAAGATTCCAAATAACAAACCTCAGCACCACAATACGGACAATCCGGCAACACAGCTTTTTTGATAATAATCACCCCAAACAAAAATATATTTAATAACAAATAAATTTTATAATTTTCTTTTTGAAAGTACTCCCGGTGATATCTGACTTATATAAACCTTTTCTCCTCCATCTTCACTGCATACAATAAACGATTTCGGTAATTTTTCAGATACATTCACGACATCACCCTCTTTTTCCTTATAAGCAAGGTAATTTCTGGTAATAGGAGAAACAGTTGTATTGTCCAAATCAAAAATTCCAACAATATCACCACAATTCAACACAATATCTTCACCCACGTGTAAATACATTTTCCTATTCCTCCCTAACATTTCCTCCACAAACCTTAAAAACCTTACCAACCTTAAGCCTATCCACAACCGAAAGTTCACAACACGTTATAAAAACCTGCCAATCGCCCATTTTATTCATCATATAGTTTTGCCTACTTGCATCTAATTCACTCATAACATCATCTAAAAGAATAACAGGTTTTTCACCGGAAATTTCCTCCATAACGCCAGCCTCTGCCATTTTTATTGCCAATACGCACGAACGTTGCTGTCCTTGGGAACCGAAATTTTTTGCTAATTTATCGTCGAGTAAAATATCAATATCATCTCTATGCGGTCCTACCGAAGTTGTACCATACTTCAAATCAATATTTTGATTTTTATTTAAACAATCGGTGAACATTTTGTTGATAAAATTAATATCCATATCCTTATTAAATCCAATACTGGATTTATATTCCATATTAAACTTTTCTTTTTCCGAAGATATGCCTTTATAAATTTCTTTTGCTTTGAAATTCAGTATTTCTAACAAATTTATTCTTTCTTTATTGATAATAGCCCCATATTCAACCAGTTTATTATTCCAAATCAATAATGTATCAATCGAATTTGATTTATTATATTGTAAATCCTTCAAAAGAGCATTACGTTGCTTTAAAGTATGATTATACCTCGAAAGAATTTTTGCGTATGTCGGTTTTAGTTGACAAAGCACAGTATCAATTAACTTCCTTCTACTTTCCGGCCCATCTTTTACGAGCGATAAATGAACCGGCGAAAACACAACTGCCTTAAATTCCCCCACAATTCTCGCAGCAAAGCCTTTATCCACATCATTTATCTTAGCAAGTCTTTTTTTCTTATTAATCAAAATTTTTATATCGATATCTCCTCGTAAACAATTCAAAACACATTCGCTACACGCAAAATCTTTTCCAAAATTAATAAGCTCTGAATCTTTACTTCCCCTAAACGAATGCCCCCCTGTATATAACCATACAGATTCCAATAAATTTGTCTTCCCCTGAGCATTTTCTCCGTAAATTACGTTAACATTTTCATGCGGAAATATTTTGTTGTCTTCAAGATTTCTATATCCCCTAAACGATATTTCTTTCAAAAACACCTTGTATCACCCTGTAATTTTTACCATTAACTCGGCAAACATCTCCGTTCCTGAGCTTTTTACCTCTCATAAGACAAGCTTCGCCATTAACTAAAATCTCGCCACCTGTAACCATATTACTTGCCATACCGCCAGTTTCGGCCTCGCCGATAAGTTTTAAAAATGACGAAAGTTTTATATAATCAGTTTTTATTTTTATATCTTTTGTGTCTTGGATATCCGAGTACCTTTCGGTTTCACTATTACTATTTTTATTATTTAAATTCAAATTAATTATTCTTCCTTCCTTACTATTCCGATTTAAGCCTTACGGGTAAAACTAAAAATAAAAATGCGTCTCCTTGTTTCGGCATAACCTTTATAGGACTAAGAGGACCATTAAACTGAATCATTACTTCGTCAGTATCAGAATTACGTAAGGCATCAATCATATATTTGTTATTAAATCCAATCTCCACACTATTTCCTTCAGCACTGCACTCAAGTTCATCATTTGCCTTACCAATAGATGTATGGCAGGATAACTTAATTTTATCAGAACAAATTAAGCATCTAACGGGACTTTTCAATCTATCCGTAACCATCAACGATACACGCTCAACACTACTTGTTAAGGTTTTTGTATTCATATCAAGTTTTGTCGTAAAGGCTTCGGGAATAGTTGCTTGATAATCCAGAAAATCACCCTCAAGAAGTCTTGAAATTATAAAGTAATTTTCTACTTCAAAAACAATATGCCTAATTCCGATAAGAATTTTAACTTTTTTATCTTCACTATCAGGTATAAGTCTTAAAACTTCACTTAAAGTTTTACCGGGTACAACAAATCTTAATTCAAGTTTTTCTTTTATATTTTCTTTCCTAAGAGCTAACCTATATCCATCAACAGATACCATAGTAAGGCTTTCATTTTTTATATCGAATAATGTACCAGTATGAATAGGCTTGGAATCCGTATCTGCAACAGCAAATATAGTTTGCCTAATCATACTTTTTAAAATATTTGATTCTATTTCTATCGTATTTGGATTCTCTGTTTTAGGCATTTCAGGAAATTCCTTTGGATCTATGCCTATTAGAGAAAATTCACTCATACCACTTGTAATATGTGCTTTAAATTGAGAGTCTGTTTCTAAGACAACAATTTCATTCGGAAGTCTTCTTACTATTTCAGTAAACAATTTAGCACTTAAAACAATGCTTCCTGAGTTCTCAACATTTGCACATATACTTGTTATAATTCCCATCTCAAGATTATATCCGCTAAATTTTAAGTTTCCACTGTTTGCTTCAATGAGTATACCTTCAAGAACTGCCATATTAGATTTATTAGACACTGCTCTTTGAACATTCGACAGTGCTTCAACAAGTTCACTTTGTTTGCAGGAAAATTTCATTTAAACCATCCTTTTATAAAAATAGAGAGTAATAATAGTAATAAATTTTAGTAATAGTAGTAGGGAGTGTTGATATGTTAAAAACATGTTCAATACCAGATTTTGCTTATAATTTTAAAACATTTAAAGCTGTTAAAATCTTGTACACAAATTGTGAGTAAAAATTTCAAGATAAAAATTATAAACATTTTCGTTGAAAGTTAATCGTTGAAAGTTAAAGAAATGTTGAAAATTAAAAGGGTAAAAATTTAACGGTTTCAACAGCTTTTGTGGACATGTTAAAATCGTTTCAACATAAATGTTTAAAAATCAAAAATTATCTATCGCGAATATTTTTTATAATATCCTCGACCATTGCTCTTGTTTTTGAATCCTTATTGATATTTTTTTCTACTTGCTGTAATGCGTATACAATAGTAGAGTGATCACGACCTCCAAACTCTTCACCAATAGAAGTAAGGGGAAGTTGCGTGATTTCTCTTACTACGTACATAGATATTTGTCTTGCATTAGATATAGCTGAAGCTCTTTTTGATGAACGTATATCTGCGGCAGTAACACCGAATGTTCTTGCAACCTCGTCAATGATTTTTTCGACAGTCATTGGCGGCGGCTGGTCGTTATTTAATATATCTGATATAGCAATTTGAGCAGTATGAATACCCATAGGTTCACCGCCAAGAAGGTGATACGCTTTCATCTTTTTAACAGCACCTTCTAATTGACGTATATTGGTTTTTAGTTTTTTGGCTATATAATCACAAACTTCATTGGGCATTTTTATATCCAAGAGTTCGGCTTTACGCTTTACAATTGCAATACGAGTTTCAAAATCTGGAGGCTGAATATCAGCAATTAATCCCCATTCAAAACGCGTACGAAGCCTGTCCTCCAAAGTTTGAATTTCTTTTGGAGGTCTATCTGAAGTAAGAACTATTTGTTTTTTAGCTTCATAAAGCGAATTAAATGTATGAAAAAATTCCTCTTGAGTAGAATCTTTACCTGCAATAAATTGGATATCGTCAACTAAGAGAATGTCTGTTCTTCTGTATTTTTGATGAAATTCGCTCATGGAATTTTTACGTATTGAATCTATTAATTCATTTGTAAAATCATCACCTTTAATATAAAGAGTAGTCATATTAGGCTTATTTTTCTTTATATCATTACAAATTGCATAAAGAAGATGAGTCTTACCAAGACCCGAATTACCATATATAAACAATGGGTTATAAGCTCCTGCCGGATTAGCAGCAACAGCCAAAGCCGCAGCGTGAGCAAATTTGTTTGAGGAACCAACGATATATGTATCAAAAGTAAACTCATATTCAGAATCTATTGCAAGACTCTGATCATTTTTTTTATTATTTGTATGAACTTCATCTGGAACGGTAAGACAAATATCGAAACCTGCACCAAAAATATTACTAAAAGCCTCGTTTAAAAGATTGGTGTAACACCTATTAACAGTTTGACGATGAAACTCATTTGGTACCATCAAAATTGCATTACCACTTTCGAAATCGAGTTTAATAGGCTCGATTCTGCTTATCCAAGCTTTATATGCAACGTCAGTTATGCGAGTTTTGCAAAAGTCGCAAATTAACTCCCATGCTTCATTAAAAGACTCCATAAAAATAAAAACCTCCGCAAAAACTAAAAGAACATCAAAAAAGACATCCTCTAAAATTAAGCATTTCAATGTGTAATAATTATATCACAATAAGATAAACAATTCAAACATAATATTTTATTTTTAATTTTTGAATATAAGATTTATTTTGAATTTTGAAAAATCGAAGGTAACATGTTGCGTTTTTGTGTTAAATATGTTAAAACAAAAACAAGTGTTTTGCTAAAGAATGGAGTTTGATAATTATGAATTTTAAAAAAATTTTAACAATAGCATGGTGTTAAGATATAAATATGGACACGAAAAGTCGAACAAAAGAAAGAAAAAGGAGTAAAAATAATGGGAAGAAAACAAAAATCAT
>CADBQS010000069.1 GCA_902796915.1 uncultured Ruminococcus sp. | reverse complement strand
TAATTCTTGTACCTTCTTTACCTGTGTTTCATTAACTTTGTTTTGATTTTCTGACATAAGTCACATCTCCTTTATTTATATATTTTACATATTTTATTATACCCCTCCCCTGAAAATTTTGTCAATATGCAACATATATAAATCTACAATGTAAAATCAGATTCTTTTTGTAATATATATAAAAAAAGCCATCAATAAAATTGACGACTTTGTAATTACTTATTCACTTTTTAACTGGTTTTTAAGTATTATTACTATTTCTTCCGTATGCATACCTCTGGAACCTTTAACTAAAACCTTATCTCCATCGGAAACAAATGATAACAATTTATCTGCAGCATCTTTATTGTTTTCGCAATGCATTACTGTTATTGACTGTCCAGAGCTTTCTGCTCCCTCTGATATACACCTACCCATTTCTCCAACTGTTATTAATATATCTACTCCCTCAAAAGCCATATATCGTCCTATTGATTTATGAACTGATTCAGATTCATCTCCAAGTTCCAGCATATCGGCCATTACTACTATATTTTTTCCGTCGGATTCTAAGCTTCTAAGTACGCTAATTGCACTTTTTGCTGAGTCTGGACTCGCATTATATGAATCATCTATAATTGTGATATTGCCAACATGTAAAATTTGTTGCCTCATATCTAATCCTTTATATTTCATAAGTCCTTTTTTTATATCGTCAATATGGACGCCTACCTCCATAGCTACAGATATAGCCGCCAAGGCATTATAAACGTTATGCATTCCTATACACGGAATATTTATTGTTTCTCTAAATTCGTTAGTTTTTAATACGAATGATGTAGACTCTCCATTAGAAAATATATCCTCCGCTTTATATTTATAGTTACCATTAAGCCCAAAATAAGTAGTCCTTGACTTTATATAATCTGGTACATCCATTAGCAAAGGATTATCGCCATTTAAAAAGAACTTTCCCTCTTTTTTATTTATTAATTTTAACTTCTCGTCTCTCGTATTTTCTACTTTCTTAAAATTTTCTATATGGGATACTCCTATATTCGTTATTACTCCCATATCTACATTTGCTATATCTGCAAGTATATCCATCTCGCCAAATTCACTTACGCCCATCTCAATTACTGCTATTTGATGATTTTTTTCTAAATTTAATAATGTTAAAGGTAATCCCAGCTGTCCGTTATAATTACCCTCTGTCTTTAACACGTCAAGAGTTTCGCTAAGAGCCGCATAAATCATCTCTTTTGTAGTTGTCTTTCCTACGCTGCCCGTTACTCCTACTATCGGTATATTAAATTTATTTCTATAATATTTAGCTAAGCTTTGTAAAGCTTTTTTACTGTTTTCTACTTCGATTAATACACCATCTTTGCTAACATCATCATGCCTTACCTCAACAATAGCCGCTAATGCTCCATCCTCGAAAGCCTTACTTACAAAATCGTGAGCATCAACTTTTTCTCCTTTAAATGCAACGAATAATGATCCATACTTAACTTTTCTGCTATCTATCACTACAGAACTTATTTGTGTATTTACGTCACCACAAATAAGTTTTCCGCCCGTAGCTTTTATTATCTCTTCTACACTTAAATTTACCATCGGATGCTCCTTTCTCTAGTTAATCTCTGAAATTATTTCGTTAACTATTACTCTTTCGTCAAATGGATATTTTTTACCATTAATTTCTTGATAATCTTCGTGTCCCTTACCTGCTAACACTACTATATCACCTTGTTTTGCGTTTTGTATACAGTATTTTATAGCTTCTTTTCTATCTGGTATAACAATATATTTACCATTTGTTTTGTCTAAGCCTACTTTTATATCATCTATTATATCCATAACATTTTCATACCTTGAATTATCCGCAGTTATAACCGATAAATCAGATAATTTTCCCGAAATTTCTCCCATTTCATATCTTCTCGCTTTTGCTCTATTTCCTCCGGCACCAAACATCGTTATTAATCTAGTTGGATTATATTCTTTAAGCGTAGTTAATATATTTTCCATACTTAATGCATTGTGTGCATAATCTATTAATAGTGTAAAATCTTTATTTATCTTTACAGGCTCTACTCTTCCCTTAACTCTTACTTCATTTATTCCGTCCAATATATCCTG
This sequence comes from uncultured Ruminococcus sp., assembly GCA_902796915.1. Lineage (GTDB taxonomy): Bacteria > Bacillota > Clostridia > Oscillospirales > Acutalibacteraceae > RUG14215. The sequence continues at coordinate 2,678 of CADBQS010000069.1, read as the reverse complement.
AGGTTTTATTCCTATATACTTACAAACTGTAATCGCTGCTAAGGCATTATATACACTAAACTTACCAGGTATCGGTACGTTAACACTTAAATTTAACTCTCCAGTTACATCAAATTTTACCCCTATATAACCAGGCTTAGATATAAGCCCAACATTACTTGCTATTAAATCTGAGTTTTCACTAAATCCATACGTCTTTACTTTGCATGTATGATTAATTAGTATTTTCTCAAAAGATTTATCATCTATATTAATTATTCCAATTTTACATTTCCTAAACAGCATACTTTTACATTCTAGATATTCTTCCATACTTTCATGTTCATTTGTTCCTATATGGTCCTCAGAAAAGTTTGTAAATACTCCATAATCAAAAGTAAAACCATCTAACCTATGATGTTTCAATCCCAACGACGAAGCTTCTATTACTACCCATTTGCATCCGGATTCTACCATCTCGTTCATATATTTTTGAACTTCGTAGGATTCTGGCGTTGTATTTTCCGTTTTTATTATCTTATCTCCAATAACTATGCCTATTGTTCCTATCATACCTACTTTTTGTCCAGATTTTTCTAATATGGATTTTATCATAAAGGACGTAGTAGTTTTACCTTTGGTGCCAGTTATACCAATCGTACCTAACTTAGACGCCGGATCATCAAAAAAATTTGATGATAATTTTGATAATGCTTCCCTCGTATTTTTTACTTTTATTACTGTACAATTTTTCACATTTACATCATTTTCCACAACTACAGCAGAAACGCCATTTTCTATTGCTTTATTTATAAATTTATGTCCGTCAATATTTGCTCCACTCAAACAAACAAATATATTATCCTTATTAGCTTTTCTGGAATCGTAAGCTATATCAGATATCTCAATATCAGTGTTACCACTTATACCTAATATTTCTATGCCTTCAAGTATTTTTGATAATAGCATAAATTATCCCCTTACTAATTTATAGATTTTAAGTTAAATATACTCGTCTTTTCTTATTTTTGAGAATATTTTCTTTAACTCTTTTTGACTGTAAGCCTCGCAAACCGCTACTATTTGATCTCCACTATAAATTACCGTATCTCCTTGAGGTATAATAAGCTTTTCATCACGAAGTATTGATATTACAAGAGATGAACTAGGCAAATTTATATCTTTTATTGCCGTACCTTCAATTTCAGCATGTAAAGGAATTGTAATGGCACATATCGCCGCTTGCCCTTTATTTAGGCTTGCTAAAAGTTGTATGCCTGAACTGTCTATTTCTTGCTCTATCATTCTGGTTATTATCTCTGTACTACTTACCGCATTTTCTACTCCTAATTCCCTTAATGCCTCTAAGTTTCTTGGATTATTTGCCCTTGCTATTACTTTATCAACCATAAACTTTCCTTTTACTAATTGCGAGGCAACTAGATTATCTTGGTCCCGACCAGTTACAGCTACAAAGCAGTCTGCCTTAGATACACCCGCGTCAATTAAAGTTTGTATTTCCGTCCCATCTCCGCATATCACTTCTATTTCTAAATCATTTGCTATTTTTGCACTTCTAAATTTGTCTTTTTCTATTAACTTTACTTCATATTCTCTATCAGTTAAATTCTGAGCTAGATAATATCCTAACTTTCCTCCGCCTAGTATTACAACTCTCAATTTGTTCACCTCCGATTTAATCTATTGATTTCGCGTATATTATCCTGTCTGATGAATTTAATATTATTTCCTTTTTCCCATTTGCAAGATGTATATGGCCATTCTTGTCCAATACTCCTAAAATCGATTCTCCTGCTCTTTTAGGTACGCCGTCTATATCTCTACCAACCAATATACTGTCTACTTCTTTCGTAACAAACGAAACTGTACTTGAACCAAATGTTACTTGCCTTTCATCAGTATCGTCGTTAAGTGCCGATATTATCGCACTACTTAATAGCTTTGTACCACATACTGTTTTTAAGCCAAAGTGATTAAATACTTTTTCTCTTGCTGGGTCTGTTACTTTCGTAACAACATTTTTTATCCCAAAAAACTCCCTAACAATTTGCGAAACAGTTATATTTAAATTGTCATCAGACGTTACCGTAATTACAGCATCGCAGCTTTCAACTCCAGCACTTTTCAGAACTTCTATATCCATGGCCATTCCCACTGCAGTTATTCCTTCAAAGGCTTCATTTATAGATTTTATTGCTTCTTCATCTCTATCTATTACAGATACACTATGTCCTTGATGATATAATTCTTCGACTAATCTTCTTCCTAGCTTACCGCATCCAACAACTAATATATTCATAATTCAATATTCCTCTTTTAAGTAAAAATCTAAAAATAACTTATTAAAATGCCTTCAAAACAGGCCACAATCTTATATATAATATGTATTAAATTTCTATTTTGCTCCGATTGTTTTCAACATTTATATCAATTTAATCCACAGCAAAATTTTTTCCTTATTATATTATTATACAAAATTATTTATAAATAATCAATACCATTACTTAAATGTTATGTAAATCATCAATACTCCTATTTTCAACTAAGTTAAGGCAAAATAAGATTGAATATATTCTTCATTAAGCAATTTGTAATAAATATCCACCCGTAAAACGGGTGGTATTTCATTTTCGGGCAAAGCCCTAATAGTACTGGCAAGCCACAAGTGGCTCTTTTTA
>CADBQS010000068.1 GCA_902796915.1 uncultured Ruminococcus sp. | reverse complement strand
TAAAAAGAGCCACTTGTGGCTTGCCAGTACTATTAGGGCTTTGCCCGAAAATGAAATACCACCCGTTTTACGGGTGGATATTTATTTTTAAAAAAATCACAAAAAGTACTTGACGTTTTTTTTTTTTTTGATACAATATAAATAGTTTAAGCTAAATATATTATAGGAGTGATAATTATGGCAGATATAAGCAATTCAATTTTAAATAAATTTAGTAATGAATTTTGTGAATGTACATTAGAAAATTTAACACTTGAAAATTCAGGTTTAAACGATGCAGAGATTGCTGCTCAAAAGGCATGTTGGACTGATCGGGGCAAGAAGTTTGAAAAAGACTTGATTAAAAATTTAAAAGCACAACTTGATAAATCGCCTGTAGATTTAAAATGTATAAAACAAGAATTACAAAAATTACAAAAACACACAACAGTTCCAGGTAGTGTTTTTGTAGGTATAAATACCGCTAAATATTGGCAAAAGATGATTAAGCATATAATTAAACTTGAAGGAGATATATTAAACTCAGTTGAATTAAATGATTTTGATACAGATACAGTAGATAAAATTATAAGTGAATCTCAAGACAACGCAAAACAATTAGCAATGGTCTATGCAGAACTTAAGACTGAGTTGATTGGTATTAATCGTATAAGAAAAATATCAAATTTTAAAGATTTATTAAATGAAGTAAATAAATTATGTAAAAGAAATAATGGTAAAGATAATTATCTTAAATGGCGTGCTGCTGAAATAACAAAAAAATTACATTGGCTTGAAACTTCGAGAGTAGCGGCTACAGACAAAGACAGAGACGTAGCTAAGTCACTTAGAAAATCATTGCAACCAATTGTTATAGCCAATGGTGGTCCTGTAGCTACTAATGTTTATTTCTCTTTAATTTGTACACTAAAATTTTAAAAGTTTATATTGACATAAAAATATGAACATGATAAAATGTAAAATGTAAAAATAAAGAAGAGCAAATTTGTTCTCACCCATGTGGTTTTGTCTTTCATGGGTAAATATTGTGTTCATGATGATTTTATGGATTATGATATTGTACGAGCAAATTTTGCTTGTACAATTTATTTTTATAGAAAATTTTGGAGGTGCTTAAAATTAGCAGCAAGGAACTTCAGATTAATGAAAGTATTAGAGATGCTGAAATACGTGTTATAGGTTCGGATGGGTCTCAGTTAGGAATAATGTCTAGCTCAAAGGCTTTAAGTATTGCAAATAATGAAAATCTCGATCTTGTGAAAATAGCTCCACAGGCTGTTCCACCGGTTTGCAAAATCATGAATTACGGTAAATACAAATTTGAGCAAGCTAAGAAAGAAAAAGAAGCTAAAAAGAATCAAAAGGTAGTTGATATTAAAGAGATTAGATTATCTGTTAATATTGATACTCACGATTTTGAAACAAAAGTAGGGCATGCGATGCGTTTTGCTAATAGTGGGGATAAAATCAAGGTTTCTATTAGATTTAAAGGTAGAGAGATGGGTCATCCTGAAATCGGATATGATATAATGGAAAAATTTGCAAAGGCTTGTTCGGAATTTACTAACGTGGAAAAGGCAGCTAAATTAGATGGACGCAGTATGTTAATGTTCCTTACAGCTAAAGCCCAATCAGCAACTAAAAATAAAGCTCAAAAAACAGAAAAAAATTCGGAAGTCGAAAATAATAAACAGGCAATTCAAAATAAATCACAAGAACAAAATTCGGCTATCCAAAATAACGAAGGAGAGTAAGATTAAAATGCCTAAAATAAAAACTCATAGCGGTTCAAAGAAACGTTTTAAGATTTCAAAAAGTGGAAAAATTATAAGAGGACACGCAAATAAAAGCCATATATTAAGTAAGAAATCCACAAAGAGAAAGAGAACTTTAAGACAAACTACGACAGCAGATAAAACTAATGTAGCACAAATTAAAAGATTGATTCCTTATAAATAAAAAATGATAAATTAAAGTGATTATATAATTGGAGGTAAATAAAATGGCACGTATAAAGGGTGCATTAGCTACTAGAAAAAGAAGAAAAAAGGTTTTGAAACTTGCTAAAGGTTATTGGGGAGCAAAAAGTAAGCATTTTAAAATGGCTAAACAAGCTGTAATGAAATCTGGAAATTATGCATATATTGGACGTAGACATAGAAAGCGTGATTTTCGTCGTTTATGGATAACAAGAATTTCAGCAGCATGCCGTATGAATGGTATAAACTATTCTCAGTTTATGAATGGACTTAAAAGAGCTAATATTATGCTTAACCGTAAAATGTTATCAGAAATAGCTATTTCTGACGAAAAGGCTTTCGCAGCGTTAGTTGAAAAGGTTAGATAGTTAAATAATTTAATTACGTCCGGATTTTTCCGGGCGTGAATTTTTATGATATACATAGGAGAATGTTTTAAATGTTTAATAAAATTTCCAGTAAAGAAAACGTAAATATTAAAGAGACTGTTAAACTTCTAAAAGATTCTAATATAAGAAAGAAAAAAGAATTATTCGTAATTGAAGGATTTAGGATATGTTTAGATGCATTATTGAATAATGTATCCATTAAAAAGGTATTCTTTACCGAAGAAATATATTGTAAACATAAAAATGATATATTAAATATTATAAATAAATCCACTTACAGTTATTGTGTTACAGATAAAATTATGAGTTTAATATCAGATACAAGTACTCATCAAGGAATAGTTTGCGTATGTAAAATAATTAAAAATGATTTTAACTTTAATAACTTTAATAAGATTGTTGTACTTGAAAATATACAAAATCCCATAAATTTAGGAACCATACTGAGAACATGTGATGCCATGGGAATAAACGCTATATTAATATCAGAAAATTCATGTGATGTTTATAATCCAAAGGTTTTAAGAGGTAGTATGGGAAGTGCTTTTCATTTACCTATTATTAAGACAACTAACTTAGCTGAATCACTCATAAAGCTCAAAAATAATGATTTTGAAACTTACGCTATGATATTAGATAATGAGGCTATTCCAATTAATAAGTTGACTAAAAAGGATAAAATAGCTATATTAATAGGTAATGAAGGTAATGGATTAAAAAGTGAAACAATTAATTTATGTACACAAAAAATAACTATTCCTATGAAAGGCAAATCAGAATCTTTAAATGCAGCAGTAGCTGCTAGTATTGCTATATGGGAAATAACTCAAGATGAAATGTGAGTGATTTATTATGATAGATGATGCAATATATTGGGTATGGTTACAGCAAGTATTAAAGTATGGTAGCCATAAGATAAGAACTATAAATTTAATGTATAAAGATATTAAAGATTTTTATAATGCAGGATTAAATGAATGGATTTTATGCGGTTGTTTTACTAAGAAAGAATTAAATAATTTAAATAGCATAAAAATAGAGGACGTAAAAATAATTATAGATAAATGTAAAATGTTAGAATATGATATAATATGCTATTCAGATGAGAAATATCCTGAAAGATTGAAAAATATACCTAATCCACCATGCGTGATTTATACAAAAGGATTGCTACCAAATTTAAATAATAAAATATGCATATCTGTTGTTGGGACAAGGAGTTGCACACTGTATGGAGCACAAATGGCATTTGATTTAGCACATGGACTTGCTAAATCTGAGGCTATTATTGTAAGCGGAGGAGCAATAGGTGTAGATAAGGCAGCTCATAAGGGAGCTTTGCAGGCAGGAGGAAAAACAATTGCAGTTTTAGGATGTGGAATAAATTATTCATACCTTATGGAAAATGCATCGTTAAGAAATACTATATCCAAAAACGGTTCTGTGATTTCTGAATACCCTCCAGATTATCCGGCCTATTCATCCAATTTTCCAATAAGAAATAGAATAATAGCTGGCTTATCTATGGGTACAGTAGTTATAGAAGCAGGTGAGAAAAGTGGTTCTATTATAACAGCTAATTTGGCGGCTGAACAAGGCAGAGATGTTTTTGTTGTACCAGTTGATATGCGTAGTTCTGTATCTAAGGGGACAACAGCATTAATAAGAGATGGAGCTCAGATTGTTACTTGCTCAGATGATATTATTAATGAGTATAGTAATATTAATATTGAAAAAAAAGAAAACTTAAAACAATTAGATAAATTAAAAAATATAGATTTTAAAGTAAAGGTATCTAAATTAAGTAGCCATAATATTAATAATACACATAAGGAAAATAAACAGATAAAAAAATTACCGAATATGTCCGACGAAGCTAAAGATGTTTATGAGTTTTTAAAGCAAGGAAGACATCATATAGATGAAATATGCGTGAACACTAAAATACCTATTAGAAAACTTTTGGGAATAATAACAGAATTAGAAATGTTTGGATTAGTAAAATCTTATTCAGGTAGAATGTATAGTAGAGCAGATTTTATATCTTAATAATATTATTACTTGGGATGGTATTAGTTATGTCAAAATTAGTTATAGTAGAATCTCCAGCTAAGGCTAAGACTATAAAAAAATATTTGGGAAAAGGCTACGAAGTAGTTGCATCGATGGGGCATGTTAGAGATTTACCAGAAAAGAGATTAAGTGTTGATATAAAAAATCAATTTAAACCTAGTTATAAGGTTATAAAAGGGAAAGAAGAATTAGTAAAGGAATTAAAGAAAAAAGCTAAAAGCAGCGATAAGGTTTTTTTGGCCACAGACCCCGACCGTGAAGGTGAAGCTATATCGTGGCATTTAGCATATTTGTTAGGTTTGAAAAATGAGGATAACAATAGAGTGACTTTCAATGAAATAACTAAAAATGGTGTAAAATGTGGGATGGAGTCACCACGTACGATTGATATTGACCTTGTAAACGCTCAACAAGCAAGAAGAATCCTTGACAGACTTGTTGGGTATAAACTTAGTCCGTTTATATGTCAAAAAATTAGAAAAGGATTGTCGGCAGGTAGAGTACAATCTGTTGCTTTAAGGATGATTGTAGATAGAGAAGATGAAATACGTAAGTTTATACCTCAAGAATACTGGACAATAGATGCTAAATTTAGTCCAAAAGGCTCTAAAAAGGTATTTAGTTCTGTTTTTTACGGTGATAAAAAAAGTAAAATTGAAATTAGCAATGAAGAACAAGCATTAAAAATTCTTAGTGAATTAGATGGAGCAGAATATATAGTAGAAAACATAAAAAAAGGAAAAAGAAAGAAATCACCTGCTCCACCGTTTATAACTTCAACATTACAGCAAGATGCTTCCAGAAAATTAGGCTTTCAAGCAAAGCGTACAATGAAAGTTGCCCAAGAGCTATACGAAGGTATTGAAGTAGAGGGGATGGGTGCCGTCGGATTAATTACCTATATGAGAACAGATTCATTGAGAATATCTGAAACGGCAATAAATGAAGCAAAAGATTATATATTAGATAGATGGGGAAAAAAATATTTGCCTGATAAAACACGTAGATTCAAATCAAAAGCTAATTCTCAAGATGGACATGAGGCTATAAGGCCGACAATGCCGAAATTAAATCCAGAACAAGTAAAGACTTCTTTATCAAGTGACCAGTACAAGCTTTATAAGCTTATATGGGAAAGATTTACAGCCAGTCAAATGGCAAACTGTATTCATTCTACAACTCAAGTAGATATATCAGCAAAGGATTATATATTTAAATCTTCTGGATATACTGTGGATTTTGACGGTTATACTGTACTCTATACAGAAAGTAAGGATGAAGAACAAGAAAAAGAAAAGGCCTTACCTGAACTTGAAAAGGGTATGCCATTAAAATTAAGAAGTATAGAGCCAAATCAGCATTTTACTCAACCACCGCCTAGATATACGGAAGCGTCGTTAATAAAAGCATTAGAAGAAAATGGTATAGGGCGCCCATCTACTTACTCGGCTACGATATCTACGATTACATCTAGGGAATATGTTAAGCGAGAGGCAAAAACCTTGTTTCCTACGGAGCTTGGGGAAGTAGTTACGAATCTTATGAAGGATAAATTTTCAAAAATAGTAAATTTAAAATTTACAGCTCAAATGGAAAGTGACTTGGATTTAGTGGAGGAAGGCAAAAATGATTGGATAAGTACATTAGAAGATTTCTATAATAATTTTGAAAAAACCTTAGAAAAAGCTAAGGAGGATATGAAAGACGTAAAAATACAATTAGATGAAGATAAGACGGATGTGATATGCGAAAAATGTGGAAGAAATATGGTTGTAAAGCATAGTAAATACGGAAAATTTATAGCTTGTCCTGGATATCCTGAATGTAAAAATATAAAAAACATAGTAAATGAAATAGGTGTAAAATGCCCTAAATGTGGCGGTAATGTTATAGAGAGAAAATCAAGAAAAGGAAAAATTTTTTATGGTTGTAGTAACTATCCTTCTTGCGATTTTGTTTCATGGGACCAACCGATAAATGAGAAGTGTCCTAAATGTGGAGAACTGCTATATAAGAAAAATACAAAAAAACCTAAAATATATTGTATAAATCCTGAATGTAAATATATAAAAATTGAAGATAAAAAATAAGGAGAAAGTTTATGAAAATAATAGTAGATGCAATGGGTGGAGATAATGCTCCATTAGAAATTATAAAAGGTTGTAGAATGGCCTGTGACGAATATAAATATGATATAATTTTAGTTGGAAATGAAGATAAAATAAAGAAATCAGCAAGTGATAATAATGTTTCTCTTGACGGAATGGAAATTATAAATGCAGAGCAAGTTCTTACAATGGATGATGCTCCAACTGATGTTATGAAAGCAAAAAAGGATTGTTCTATGGGTGTAGGACTAAGATTATTAAAGGAAAATAAGGGTGATGCTTTTGTTTCTGCTGGTAATAGTGGTGCATTAGTTGTTGGGGCTACCCTTATAGTAAAAAGAATAAGAGGGATAAAAAGATGTGCATTTGCACCCGTAATACCTAAAGAAAAAGGCTTTTTTATGTTAGTTGACAGCGGAGCAAATATTGAATGTAGACCAGAAATGCTAAAGCAATTTGCAATGATGGGTTCTTTATATATGCAAAACGTAATGGGAATTAATAATCCTAGAGTTGGACTTGCAAATATAGGAACAGAAGAGCATAAAGGTGATGAGATTAGACATGAAACATATAAACTTTTAAAAGATTCAAATTTAAATTTCATCGGAAATATAGAAGCCAGAGAAATACCAATAGATGCTGCTGATGTTGTTGTAACAGATGGATTTACAGGTAATATAATATTAAAGCTTTATGAAGGCATGGCAATAACTTTAATGAATAAATTTAAGGGAGTACTTAGTTCAAACTTAAAGACTAAAATAGCCGCAGCTATGATAATGCCCGAATTAAAAAATATGAAAAAACAAATAGATTATAATGAATATGGTGGAGCTCCGTTAATAGGCATATCTAAGCCTGTGTTTAAGGCTCACGGAAGTTCTAAAGCTAAGACGATAAAAAGTGCGATTCGTCTTACGGGTGAATATGTAAAGGGTAATGTTGTAGAAAAAATATCAAAGCAGTTAGGGGATGAGAGAGATGATACATAATATGATTGGTGAGCTTGAAGATAAATTAGGATATAAATATAAAAATAGACAATATTTAAAAACAGCATTAACTCATTCATCGTATGCAAATGAATCTAATGGTAAAGTTAAAAGTTATGAGAGATTAGAGTTTTTAGGAGATTCTGTATTAAGTATAATTGTTTCAGATTATATATTTACACATTGTCCTAAATTACCAGAAGGAGAATTAACTAAACTTAGGGCTTCACTCGTGTGTGAAAGAACTTTATGTAGCTTTTCTAAGAAATTGGATTTAGGAAAATATCTATATTTAAGTAGAGGAGAACATCATTCAGGTGGAGAAAACAGGCCATCTATACTAGCAGATGTATTTGAAGCAATATTAGCATCGTTATATTTAGATGGAGGATTAGAAGTAGCTAAAAAGTTAGTTTTAAGGTTTATAATCCCAGAAATTAATAATCCAAAGCCAAATACATTTAAAGATTATAAAACTGACTTACAAGAAATAATACAGAAAAATCCTGAAGAAACCATAGAATATGTCCTCGTTGAAGAAAGTGGACCGGACCATAACAAGCATTTTGTAACAGAGGTAAGATTAAATAATAATGTTATCGGACGTGGAGGCGGAAAAAGTAAGAAAGAATCCGAACAACAGGCTGCACGTTCCGCTTTAGGATTGATGGGATATTGAAACACGCTAATATTGCAATTTTCGTACCTCATAATGGGTGTCCTCATCAATGTAGCTTTTGCAATCAAAAAAATATAACTGGAACTAACTTTCAACCCAGAAAACAACATGTTATAAATGCAATAGAAACCTCTTTATCTAAAAATACTTACATAGAGAATAGAGAAGTAGCATTTTTCGGTGGAAGCTTCACCGCTATATCTCATGATTATATGATAGAATTATTGGAATCAGTTCAGCCATACATAGAAGAAAACGAAGTTAATGGAATAAGGATATCAACAAGGCCTGACGCAATATCCGATGAAATATTAGATATATTAAAAAAGTATAATGTAACGGCGATAGAGCTTGGAGCTCAAAGTATGCACAACCGTGTTCTCGAGTTAAATGAAAGAGGGCATAATGCTAATGATGTAATAGTTTCAGCAACTAAAATAAAAGAATATGGATTTGAATTAGGCTTACAAATGATGGTGGGGCTATATGGTAGTAATAGAGAAAAAGATTTATTTACAGGTAATATGTTTGTAAAATTGAAACCTAAAACAGTTAGGATATATCCAACTCTAATTATGAAGGATACAAAGTTAGCACAACTATATAAAGAAAAATTATACTTACCAATGGAATTTAACGAAACTGTAGATATATGTACTGAGCTTTTAAAAATATTTGAAGTTAATAATATAAATGTTATACGTTTAGGATTACATAGTTCAGAAAGTCTTGAAAACAATTTATTAGCTGGGGTTTGGCATCCTGCTTTTAGAGAAATTTGTGAAAGCAAATTATTGCTAGATAAATTTATTAATAAAATTAATATTTTAAAGACTAAAAATAAAAAAATAAATGTATATCTTAATCCAAAGGATCTATCTAAATTTATTGGACAAAAACAATGTAACATCACTGAATTAAAATCTATGGGATTTGATTTACAAATAATTAAAGACAATAAAGTAAAAAGAAATAGCTTAAAAATAGAGGAGCAATAATAAAATGAGATTAGTTTCTCTTGAGTTAAATGGTTTTAAAACATTTCCATATAAAACTAAATTAGAATTTCAAGATGGCATAACTACAATAGTTGGACCAAATGGCAGTGGAAAAAGTAATATAAGTGACGCAATTAAGTGGATATTAGGAGAGCAATCAACTAAATCCCTTAGATGTTTTAAGATGGATGATTTAATTTTTAATGGAAATAAAGATAAAAAACCAAGTAATTATGCCGAAGTAAGTATTGTAATTGATAATAGTGATAAAAAAATAAATAATGAATTAGACAGCATATCAATTACAAGAAAAATTTTTCGCACGGGAGAAAGTGAATATTTAATAAATAATAAAGAAGTAAGACTTAAGGATATAACAGAATTGCTTTTTGATACGGGATTGGGTAAAGACGGATATTGTATAATAGGACAAGGAAAAATAGATAGAATTTTATATGCTAAATCTAATGAAATACGCGAAATATTTGAGGAAGCTGCGGGAATATCCAGATATAGAAATAAGGAATATGAAGCCAGAAAAAAGCTATTACAATCCGAAGAAAATCTTACAAGGATAAGTGATATATTTAAAGAGTTAGAAGAAAGAATAGTTCCATTAAAAAAACAATCTGAAAAAGCAGAATCTTACTTAAAATACTCTAATATAAAAAAAGATTTAGAAATTTATATAATGAATAATAAAGCAGATATTATAGAAGAAGATATAAAGAACAATAAAATAAAATTAGATTATTTAATAAAAGAAAAAAAAGAATTAGAAAATAATATTAACAATATTAGTAATAAAATTGATGAAATTATTATAGACACAAATTTAAATTCCACAAAAATAGATGATTTAAAAAAGTTAAATATAGAAAATAATGAAAAAATCAATTTATTAAAAAATCAGATAATTGTAATAGAAAATGATGAAAAAAATAATAAAAAAAATACAGAATCTATTGATTCAGAAATTAAAGCCTTAATTTCTGAAAATAATGATATAGATAACAAAATAGATTCTAAAAATCTATCTATAAACGACAAAAATAATTCGTTACAACAAATAGAAAAAGATTTAAAATTAAAATCCAAAGAATTAGAATTATTAGAAAAGGATAAAAATAATTATTATAGAGATGAAAAGGAAATATTAGAAAAATTTGATAAAGTAAGTCAAGAAATTATACAAGATGAATTTAATATTAAAATTATTCTCGAAGAAATAAAAAACAATCAAATAAATTTATCAAATGCGTCACAACAACTTTATCAATTTAAAGATTATTTGGAAAATTATAATAATGATATTATAAAAAACCAAGATAAATTGAAATATATAAAAGAAGAAATAAATAAATATAACGAAGATATAAAAATTAAAAATAATAAATTAATTGAAAAACAAGAAATATGTTTTAATTTAAAAGAAAAATTACAAAATATAAATTTAGAATTAAATAGTTATGTTAAAGAATTAGAGCTTTTAAATAAATTAGAGCAAAAAATGGATGGATTTTCAAATAGTATAAAAGAAATATTAAATAATTACGTTGATAAAAATAATAATAAAGGAATATGCAGCACAGTTTGTAATGTGATTAAAGTAAGTGAACAATATTCTATGGCAATAGATGTTGCCCTAGGCTTAGCTAGTCAGAATTTAATTACTCAAACTGTTAATGATGCACAAAATGCTATTAATTTTTTAAAGGTTCGTAAACTTGGAAGAGCAACATTTTTACCTTTGGAAACTGTAAGGGGGACTAGGCTTGATTGTAACAAATTTAAAAAATTTGAAGGTTTTGTAGGTATTGCAAGTCAGTTGTGTGAATTTGAAGAAATTTATAAAAATATTATTGATTATTTATTAGGTAAAATTATTATTGTTGATAAATTACACAATGCATTAAAATTATCTCATGAATTTAATAATAAATTTAAAATAGTTACACTTGATGGACAAGTTATAAATCCAGGTGGAGCTTTAACTGGAGGATCTGTATCAAAAAAACTAGGTTTATTAAATAGAAAATCCGAAATAAAAAATATAAGCAATCTTATAATAATTTGCAATAAAAAAATTTTAGAAATTAAAGGTAATTATAATAATAATTATGAATTATTATCTTGCATAGAAGAGGATATAAAAAAAAATCAAGATATTTTAAAAGTTAAAAATAAAGAATATATTGAATTAAATTATGTTATAAACAATTTAAAAAACCAGAAGCAAATTATAAATGAAAAAATTGATGCAAAGGAAAATACTATTAAAGATTTAAATAATAAAATAGATATTGCAAATTTAAAACTATCTAAAATTAAAGAAAATTATAATTTTAAAGTTAATATTAAAAATAATTTGAATGATGAAAAAAGTAAAGTGAATTTTAATAATATAAATTTTTTAAATAAAAAAGAAGATTTAAATAATAATATTAATAATAAAAATATTTCAAAATCTTTTATTATTAAAGAAATAGAATTTTTACAAAAAGAACTGGAAAATTTTAAAAATCTAAAAGATAATAATGATTTAAAAATTAAAAATTTAAGTAATAAATTAGATGAATTAAAACATTTTAATAAAGAATTTATCAATAAAAAACAACAAATAAATTTAGAAATAGATATTTTTAATGATAAATATCAAAAAGTACAAAATGAAATTTTAAAGATTAATAATTATAAAATAGAAATTGAAAAGTTAAATTTAGATTTAAGAAAACAAGAAAAAACATATATTCAAAAATCTGAAAATATTATAAAAGAAATATCAATTCTAGAATATAATAATAAAAATTTGGAAAGACAATATGATAATATCATAAATAACTTATGGGCAAATTATAATATAACTAAAAGTGAAGCTAAAAATTTGTGTAAAATCAACAGAAATATAGATGAAATTTCAAAAGAATTATCAAAAATAAATTTAATTATAAAAAAATTAGGAAATGTAAATATTGATTCTATAGAAGAATATAAATTACTAGAAAAAAGATATAATTTTTTAGTTAAGCAAATTAATGATATTAAAACATCTAAAAATAGTTTAAATAATTTAATAAATAATCTTAATAAAGAAATGCAAACAATGTTTTTATCAAAATTTAATGATATAAACAAAAATTTTTCGGAAATATTTAAAGAATTATTTAATGGAGGAAATTCTAATTTGATTTTAGATAATCCTAATGATGTATTAAATTGTGATATAAAAATTTTATTAAAATTACCGGGAAAATCTATTGTTAATTTAGATGCTTTATCTGGGGGAGAAAAAGCTCTTGTTGCAATTTCTCTTTATTTTGCTATAATTAAAGTTAATCCAGTACCTTTCTGTGTTTTGGACGAAATTGAAGCTGCTTTGGATGATGTTAATGTTGATAGATTTTCAAACTATTTAAGTAAAATAAAAAGTAAAACACAATTTATTGTTATTAGCCATAGACGTGGAACTATGGAAAAATCAGATGTAATGTATGGAGTTACTATGCAAGAAGATGGTATTTCTAAAATATTAAATTTAGAACTTTCTAAATTTAAATAGACATTATATAAACTTGTATTTTTTGCAATTATGGAGATGAATTGAATGGGTTTTTTCAGCAAAATAAAAGATAGTTTAAAAAAAACTAGGGAAAATATTACAAGTAAATTTGATCAAATAATTAAATCTTTTACTAAAGTTGATGAAGAACTATTTGAAGAACTTGAAGAAATGCTAATTATAAGTGATATAGGGGCATTAACTGCGAATAAAATATGTAATAGTTTAAGGCAAAAGGTTAAATCTGAAGGCATTCAAAATCCATCCGAAATAAAAGATACTTTAAAGCAAATTCTTATAGAAATTCTTGAAGCTGATAACAATCTAAATGTAAATACTAAACCTTCTATAATATTAATGATAGGAGTAAATGGAGTAGGCAAAACTACAACAATAGGTAAAATTGCTTTAAATTATGTTAACGAAGGTAAAAAAGTTCTTCTGGCGGCAGCAGATACTTTTAGGGCCGCAGCAGTCGAGCAATTAGAAATTTGGGCTGACCGTGTCAGATGTGATATAATAAAACATAAGGAAGGTGCTGACCCTGCAGCAGTGGTATTTGATGCTATATCTGCGGCGAAGGCTAGAAATGTAGATTTAATTATATGCGATACAGCCGGTAGACTTCATAATAAAAAAAATCTAATGAATGAGCTTTCTAAAATAGGTAGAATAATAGATAGAGAACTTCCAGATGCAAACAAAGAATATCTTTTAGTTTTAGATGCAACTACAGGTCAAAATGGTCTTAATCAGGCAATTGAGTTTAAAAATATGGTTGGAATTACAGGTATTGTTCTTACGAAACTTGATGGTACTGCTAAAGGCGGAATTATTGTTTCAATAAAGGACCAACTTAATGTGCCAATTAAGTTTATAGGTATAGGTGAAGGAGAAAAAGATTTACAAATATTCAATGCTAAAGAATTTGTTGATGCATTATTTTCAGAAAAGGATGAAAATAATTAATGAAATTTTTATTGTCTACTTCTAATTTAGGAAAGTTAAATGAATTTAAACAAATATTAAGTCCAATTGGGATACAAGTTGTTTCTACTAAAGATATAAATTTAGATATGAAGTTTCCTGAAGAAACTGGTAATACGTTTGAAGAAAATGCATATATAAAAGCTAATAGAGCTTATGAATTAAGCGGATTACCATCAATAGGTGATGATTCGGGATTGCAAGTTGATGCTTTAAATGGAGCTCCGGGAATATATTCAGCAAGATATGCAGGAGAAAATGCTAGTGATAAAGAAAAAATTAATAAATTATTATATGAATTAAAAGATATACCAGAAGAAAAAAGGACTGCTAGATTTGTATGTGCAATATCGTGTGTCATTTCTAACGAAAAGAATTTTTTTGTTAAGGGTATATGTGAAGGTAGTATAGCATTTAATCCTGTGGGAAATAATGGATTTGGATATGACCCTATTTTTATATGTAAAAATGGAAAAACATTTTCAGAATTAAAATCAGATGAGAAAAATAAAATTAGCCATAGGGGTATTGCAATAAGAAAATTATATTTAGAATTAAATAAGATAATGAGTTCAAAGGAGATATATTAATGAGAAAAATTTATAAAAAACTTTGGAGATTTTCTGGAGTTATAATGACAGTTTATATATGTAACTTATTTAATTCAGTAAATGCGTGTAAAGTGCATGATGTGGAAATTCATCCTATTATTGCAGAAAGTTTAGAAGAGGAAGATTTAAAACTTGCAAGAGCTAAGGTTGTTGAAAGTTTTAGAGAACTAGGTAATGTGTATTGTGTATATGGTGAAATTGTTAGAGATTTAGACAATATAGTTAAAGACAGTGTGGAATCTTATAAAAACTTTGTTGACCAAAAAATTGAATCGGAATATAAAGAGTGTATTTTTGGATATACAATTAAGAAAAAGGTTGGAGGTGGGTTACAGGCATTGGAGTTTTTAAAAAACTGGAATAATAATAAAGAAGTACAAAAACTCCAAAAAGGAAAATCTCTTAAGCAAATTTTTATAGATGAGTATTCAAATTTAAGTGGCTATAGTGAATATCTTGAAAATATGTATAACTTTATTATTACACCAATTGAGGAAATTTGGGATATATTAAATGAGATTATTAAAAATGAAGAGTATAAATATTTTTGTGTAAAAAAATACGCTATAGAGATTAATAAAATAGTCTCAGAACCTAAAAGAAAGATTGAAGAAGAAAAATTAAAAGAAAAAATGGCTTCAATGGATTTTAGTAAATACGATTATATTAAAGAAAATGAACAGACTAAGCTAAAATCAAATGATGTAAAAAATCAAAAAAGCTCAAATACAAAAGTTTTAAAACCAATTGCAGTAAGGAGAATAAAAAATGTTAACAAGTAAACAAAGAGCATATTTAAAATCAATTGCTTGTAATGAAAATACGATATTGATGATAGGAAAAAATAACGTAAATCAAAATGTTTTAAAGCAAGCAGATGATGCATTAAATGCAAGAGAAATTATAAAAGGAAAAGTATTAGAAACAGCAAGTTTTGATGTTAAAGAAATATCAAATCAAATATCCGAGTCTTTAGATTCTGATGTCGTTCAAGTTATTGGAAATAAATTTGTGCTTTACAGAAAAAATAAATTATTAAATAAGATTAAATTACCTAAGGAGAATAAAGCAAATTGAAAAATATAGTTCTTTTTGGTGGCACCTTTAATCCAATACATAATGGCCATATTTTGTGTGCTCAAAAAAGTGTTGAATTTTTAAAAGCAGATAGATTAATTTTTATTCCTACTAATATACCTCCACATAAAAATATTCAATCGGGCTTTGCTGATTCTAATCATAGGATTAACATGTGTAAATTAGCAATTAGAGGATTTTCTAAATTTGAAATATCTGATTTTGAAATTAAAAGGAATAAAATCAGTTATACTATTTTTACTCTTGAATATTTCAAGAGTAAATTTTTTAATGAACAATTGTTTTTATTGATTGGGGAAGATATGTTTGCATCGTTCGATAAATGGAAAGACTATAAAAAAATTTTTTCATTAGCCAATATATGTGTTGCATATAGAAATGTAGAAAGTATATATAATAAGCTTAGTACATTAGAGGAATTCAGAAATCAAGGTGCAAAAATTTCATTCATTGAAAATCCTATAATCAATATCTCATCAACACAAATAAGAAATAAAATTAATAATAATGAAGATGTATCTGGTTTAATAGATGATAATGTGTTAAAATATATAAAGCAACACGGATTGTATTTATAAAAGGAGGAGTATATGTTTGGGGTGTAAAGATATTATAAAACCTTTAATGGGAAATAAAAGATTTAATCATTGTATAAATGTTTCTAAAGCAGCACAAATTTTAGCCAAAAGATTTGGTGAAGATGAAAACAAAGCAAAAATAGCCGGTATTTTACATGATATAACAAAAGAATTTTCTTATGATGAACATATAAATATGATAAAGAAATTTAATATTGATGTTAGTAATTTGGAAATTTCAACTGAAAAGCTTCTACATTCTATTACTGGCAGTGCGTACGTAAAAAATATTTTAAATATAAATGATAATGATATATTAAATTCTATAAGATATCATACAACAGGACGTCCAGGAATGAGCACTTTAGAGAAAATAATATTTGTTGCTGATTTTGTTTCTGATGAAAGAGATTATCAAGGTGTAGATGAAATGAGGAAATTAGTTGACAAAGGTCTTGATGAAGCTGTTTTTGGAGGACTTTGCTTTACAATAGAGGCTTTATTAAAGTCTAAATTACCTATTCATATAAATACAGTTCTTGCTTACAATGAATATGTTGAAAAAAATAAAAAGGGGAAAAACAAATGAATTCATTAGAAAAAGCTCAAGAAATATGCAATATATTAGACAATAAAAAAGCTATAAATGTGAAGTCAATAAAAGTAGAAGATGTTTCAGCTTTAACAGATTATTTTGTAATAGCAACAGGTACAAGCAGTACCCATGTAAAAGCTTTAGCTGGAGAGGTAGAATATCAGCTAAAAAATAATGGCATTACTGCAAGAAATATAGAAGGTCATTGCTCTAATACATGGATACTATTAGACTATAATGATGTTGTTGTACATGTATTTTCCGAAGAAGCAAGAGAATATTATAATTTAGAAAAGATATGGAGCAAATAATTTATTATTGTATTTTATGGAGTTGATAAATTATGGATTATAATTTTAAATCAATAGAGAAAAAATGGCAAGATATATGGGATAAGAATAATACTTTTGCAGCCAAAAACAATTCAAATAAACCTAAGTTTTATGCTTTAATAGAGTTTCCGTATCCATCTGGGCAGGGACTTCATGTTGGACATCCAAGAAGCTATACGGCTATAGATATTGTTGCTAGAAAACGTAGGCTTCAAGGGTTTAATGTTTTATATCCAATAGGATGGGATGCTTTTGGACTTCCAACAGAAAATTTTGCGATAAAACATAAAATTCATCCTAAAATAGTAACAGAGCAAAATATAAATAGATTTAAGTCTCAACTTAAGGCATTGGGAATATCTTTCGATTGGAATAGAGAAATTAATACGACGGACCCTAAGTATTATAAGTGGACACAATGGATATTCTTACAAATGTTTAAAAAAGGGCTGGCTTATAAGAGTGAAGCCTCTGTTAATTGGTGTACATCTTGTAAATGTGTTTTAGCTAATGAAGAGGTTATAGACGGTAAGTGTGAACGGTGCTCAAGCGAGGTTGTACATAAAGTAAAATCGCAATGGATGCTTAAAATAACTGAGTATGCAGAAAGACTTGTTAAGGATTTAGAATTAGTAGATTATCCAGAAAGAGTTAAAGCACAGCAAAAAAATTGGATAGGTAAGTCAATCGGTGCAGAAGTAGATTTTACTTCAACCGAAGCAGATATAATAAAAATATTTACAACTAGGCCGGATACAATATTTGGAGTTACATATCTAGTAATATCTCCAGAACATCCATTACTTGATGTATGGAAAAATAAAATAAAAAATTTTGACGATATAAAAAAATATCAAGAGCAGGCAAATAAAAAATCAGATTTTGAGAGAACTGAATTGGCAAAGGAGAAAACAGGAATTCAAATAAAGGGAATTGAAGCAGTAAATCCTGTAAATGGTAAAAAAGTTCCTATATTTGTTTCAGATTATGTGCTTGTATCTTATGGTACCGGTGCAATTATGGCTGTTCCTGCACACGATAATAGAGATTGGGAATTTGCTAAAAAATATGATTTGCCTATAATTGAAGTTATTGATGGAGGAAATGTAGAAAAAGAGGCATTTACCGATTGTCTTGAAGGAAAATTAGTTAATTCTGATTTTCTTAACGGCTTAAGCGTAAATGAAGCTAAAAATAAAATGTATGATTGGTTAGAAAATAATAAAAAAGGTAAAAAGAGAGTGAATTACAAACTTAGAGATTGGGTTTTCTCAAGACAAAGGTATTGGGGAGAACCTATACCAATAATCCATTGTGATGAATGTGGATACGTTCCTTTAAGTGAATCTGAATTACCTTTAGAATTACCTGATGTTGACTCTTATGAACCCACAGATAATGGCGAATCTCCGCTTATGAATATTGAAAATTGGGTTAATGTAAAATGCCCTAAATGTGGTAAAATGGCAAAAAGAGAAACCGATACCATGCCACAATGGGCAGGTTCATCTTGGTATTTTCTAAGATATTGTGATGCTAATAATAATAAAGAATTAGCTAGCAAGGAAGCACTTGATTATTGGACTCCTGTTGATTGGTACAACGGAGGAATGGAGCATACAACTTTACATTTACTTTATAGTAGATTTTGGCATAAGTTTTTATACGATATAGGCGTAGTTCCAACTCCAGAGCCATATATGAAACGTACCAGTCATGGAATGATACTAGGTGAAAACGGCGAAAAAATGAGTAAATCCCGCGGTAACGTAGTTAATCCAGATGAAATTGTAAATGACTATGGTGCCGATACTATGCGTTTATATGAAATGTTTATTGGTGATTTTGAAAAATCTGCACCTTGGAGCTCAAATAGTATAAGAGGCTGTAAAAGGTTTTTAGAAAGATACTTTAATTTGCAAGAAATTTTATGTGATTCTAATGATATTAGAGAAGATATGATTGTAGATTTTAATAGAGCAATAAAAAAAGTTGGCGAAGATATAGAAAATCTTAAATTTAATACAGCTATAGCTACTCTTATGGCATTAATAAATAAGATATATGAAAGCAAATCTATTACAAAACAAGAGCTTAAAATCTTTACTTTATTATTAAATCCATTTGCTCCACATGTTACAGAAGAGGTTTGGTGTTCATGTAAATTAGGAGAAAAAATGTTAAATGAACAGTCTTGGCCGGAATATGACGAAAGTAAGTGTATTATTAAAGAAGCAGAAATTGTTTTACAAATTAACGGTAAGATAAAGGCAAGAATAAAATTGCCTATAGATTTAAATAAGGAAAAAGCGATAGAAATTGCTAAAAACGATAAAGCGATTGAAAATCTAATTAAAGGAAAAAATATTTTGAAAGAAATATATGTACCTGGAAAGTTAATAAATTTAGTTGTAAAATAAAAAAGGCATCCTCATAATGGTGCCTTTTTTATAATCTATTTAACCTGTGATTTTAACGAACCTATAACCTCCAAAAGGGATTCTATTTCTTTCAGACGATTTTTTAAATTCTCTTTCGTTTTTGAATTTTCCCATCCCTTAATTTTGTCTTTTATATCAAACATAAATTTTTGTGTTTTGTTATAATATGAATTCACAATTTTTACATTAATATTTGTAATATACTGTAATTTTTTGTCTATTTTTTCTATGTAGCCACCAGTAATACAAACTAAACCATCCTTATAATCAGAATCAGACTTGTTTACTTCGTGAGTCAGATTTACTATTTTTTTGCCCATATCGTTGATGCCATCTTGTAAAGATTTAATGTCCATATTATTTTTATTTGCTTCGATATAATTTATATGCTCCTCTATAATTCCGGATAATGATTTTTTAATATTCTTCCATTCTTCTAAGTCTTTTAAGTCTTCTGACGTCCAATTGGAAAAATTACATTTGAAAGCCTCTTCTAAATAAGATAATTTAGTTTCTAAACTCTCACAGCTAGATACCTGTTT
This sequence comes from uncultured Ruminococcus sp., assembly GCA_902796915.1. GTDB lineage: Bacteria > Bacillota > Clostridia > Oscillospirales > Acutalibacteraceae > RUG14215. The sequence continues at coordinate 16,832 of CADBQS010000068.1, read as the reverse complement.
TTGAATTGGTTCAATTAATTCAATTAACTCATTTAATTTCTTTGTATACTTATCGAGGATGTTACCTTTTAACTTAGAACTAGTATCATTAAGGCATGTGATATAATTTTCTGATTTATCATTAAAAGCTATCACATCATTAGCATATTCTCTAATAAATTTAATAGCATTTAACTCAGCTGAAAATTTATAGTCACCTTTAAATTTTTGTAATTGTCCAGATAAAGAATCTTTTAGATTGTTTAAACCTTTAATAACAGTATCTGTAGGATTTTCACATTTTTTGTTTGTTTTACCTATATTACTATGAAACGTTTTAACTAATTCTTTGTATTTTATTTCATATTTATACTTTTCTATATTACCTTTAACCGATGAATCTTTAGCTTCAATCACGTCATTACAATAATCATTTAATGTTTTCTTTATTAAATTAAGTGTTTTTTCCATATTAATGTTTCGGAAATTTTTTAACACTTTTTGCAAACCAGATAAATTTTTAAATTTTACTTCAGATACAATTTTTTGCATAAACTATTCCTCCTCAAATTTGATACCTATATAATACAAAAAAAACAGTTTGTCAAGTTTTTTTGATAAAAATCATTAAAAATTATAAACTCCTTTTTTAAGGAGTTTATAATTTTTAATCTGCATCTTGCTCTAATATTAATATAGGGTCGATAAATTTCCCATTTTTCTCTATCATAAAATGTAAGTGTGATTCATCAGCAATTTCAATAGGAACAGTATTAATAGAACCTATGTCTTGTCCAGATTTAACTTTATCACCTTTATTTACTAATGTTGTATTTCCTAAACCTGAATAGTAAGCAATAAATTCTGCGTTATGTTCGATTGCAATCGTTGTACCTAGTGAAGGATCATTATATACATCTTTTACAGTACCACTTGCAATCGATTTTACAATGCTTCCTTTTTCAGCTTTGAAATCTGTACCGTCATGTACTCTCCAATCACCGAGAGTTTTTGAGTATACGGGTTTACCATCACTAAATTCCTTTATAATAGTTTTATTGGTAGGATATACAATTAAAGTATCAACTTGGTCTGATGAAACAGATTGAATTTCTTGTAACTCGTTTTCTTTTGAATTCGATTTAAGAGTATTAGTGCTTTTAGACTCTTTTACTTTATTGTCTTGCATCGGTTCGTTTTCTAGTATGCTGCTAACTGTGTTTCCTTCTTGTGAAGATTTAATTTCGGGTGTAGATATGTGGTCTATATCTTTTCTTGCGATGTGGCTCTTGGGCGGCTTATTAAATTCCTTTACTCCACGATAAGTAGACCAACCCGCAGCCGTTACAGCTGTCAAGCATATAGCTAAAGAAATATAAAATCCTTTTCCTTTCGGCATGTTATCTTTAGATTTTTGGTTTTTTACGTTCATAGCAATGCACCTCCATAGATATTATTGGCAAGTATTTTATTTATATACAGTGATTAATTTTAAATATCCAATACCAAAAATATTGCACAAAAAAAAAAAAAACACTTGAAATTTTATATAATTCTTGATATAATGCTTGATGTAAATACTAATTATGAGGTGATTTTATGGGAAACAATCAAACGAACAAAATTGAAAGTAAATGGTACCACACAAATGCGGATAAGGCTAAAAAACTTTTAGAAAAATATGGCCTTTTGCAAAATGGCAAAGGGAAAGAAAACGTTGAGGTGTCCCCCACGATTTTGAAAGTGCTTTTTGGTAAAGATGGTGTTTTAAGACTTCTTAGAGATTCTTGGACAACAAAAGAAGAAATCAGTTTATTTTCTTCAATGACAGATTTTTTGGTGTATTATTACCAAGAAAGAAAAGTCGATTATGCTATACGTAACTTAAAGGATAACTCGGAAAAATTTGAAGAAGAATCTAAAAAAGCTATTTATGATGTGTACGGTTATTGTCACGATACATATGAAAAAATTGACCAAGCGGTTAACAAGTATCATAATCTAGCTAAAAAATATATGGATTACAATATTAATAATAAAGAAAATAAAGCTGTTGAACTTTCTATTATGAACCTTAAACTTAAAATTCGTGAATTGAATGGCGCTATTTCACATTTAAATTGTAAAAAAAATCTAGAAAGTGAACAAATTTTTGAGCTAATGGATGGTATAAAAAATATTGAAAATGATATAAATGAAGCTTGCAACGAGTTCAACAATAATAGCACGGGAAATCAAGGCGATAAACTTAAAAAAGTTCTTGATGGTGCTCGTAAAATAAATCAAAATGAACGTGAAATTGAAAAAAAGACTAATAACATAGCTGAAATACAAAAATGCATAGATGTCAAACAAAATAGCAAGAACAATTTGCTACAAGCTTATAATGAATTAAAAACAACATTAAATAAAAATTCAAACGACCTCAAAGCGAAATTAAGAGGAATTCGTCTAGAAATTGGGGCTAATGAAATGCTGTTAAAAACTTACTATGGTGGTTACATTACTAAAGCCAAAAAATTATGTGAATTAAGCAACGAAATGGGGGGACGATATTTTAAAGAAAAGAAAAAAACCGTTAACTTTTTATCATTTACTGCAAACAAAATGAAGTTAGAAACGTCTAGAATTTTGAAAAGTCTAAAATGTCCTAGCGACTGTGAAATGGAATCAATTTTTAATCTTGATAACATACCGAAAACTTGATTATCTGAATAGTCTTATTTACACGATTTTGTTTATGTATTATAATATACTTGATTAATGAAATCGGAGGTATTTAGATTTGGGGTATAAAGAAGATTTTATAAAGATTTATAATGAAAATATTACAAGACACGGTTCTCAGGAACTACTTAATTGGTTACAGAATACTGATTTTTTTACAGCTCCGGCTAGTACGCAATATCACTATGCTTGTGAATGTGGTCTAGTTATGCATTGTTTGAGTGTATATGAAATATTAATGGAAAAGCATTTCGATGAACAAAATGATAGTAAGGAAAGTTTTACTATATGTGCTCTACTTCATGATATATGTAAAACCCAGTTTTATAAAACTGGAATGAAAAATGTAAAAAATGAAGCTGGTGTTTGGGTACAACAACCTTTTTATAAAGTTGAAGATTCATTTCCTTTTGGTCATGGGGAAAAATCTGTATTTTTAATAGAGAGGTTTATAAGATTAAAGACTTACGAAGCAATGGCAATTAGGTGGCATATGGGCGGATTTGATGATTCAGTTAAGGCTGGTAGCTTTTCAATAGGTATAGCTTTTGATAAATTTCCTTTGGCAGTAAAAATGCATCTGGCAGATTTAGAATCTACATATCTTAGAGAAAAACGTGCATAAATTATACAAAGATAAATTCTAAATAAGTTAATATAAAATTGAAAGTTGGTAAATTTATGAAAATACTTGTAATTAATTCAGGCAGTTCTTCCCTAAAATATCAATTAATTGATATGAATAATGAAAAAGTATTAGCCAAGGGACTTTGCGAAAAAATAGGAGAAACAAATAGCAATTTTAAGCATAAAACATTTGACGGTAGAGAATTTGAAAAGCTTATTAATATGAGTAATCATAAAGAAGCATTTGTTGAAGTGAAAAATATATTAATCAATAAGGAATATGGAGTATTAGATGATTTAAGTGAAATATCTGCAGTTGGACATAGAATTGTCCAAGGCGGAAGCCTATTTAAGGACTCAGTTATAATTGACGATGATGTAATAAGCAAAATTGAAAGTTTGATTCCGTTGGCTCCTCTTCACAATGCTGCTCATCTTCATGGAATACTCGCGTGTAAAGAAGTTTTAAACGTTACTCAAGTTGCTGTATTCGATACTTCATTCCATTCCACAATGCCTCCAAAAGCTTATATGTTTGCATTGCCTTATGAATATTATGAAAAGTATAATATAAGAAGATATGGATTTCATGGTACATCGCATAGATATGTAAGTAAAAGATGTGCAGAATTAATGGGTAAAGATATAGAGTCCTTAAAAATAATTACGTGCCATATTGGAAACGGTTCCTCTATAACGGCAATAAATGGTGGAAAGGTATTAGACACAAGTATGGGACTTACTCCACTTGACGGAATAATGATGGGGACACGTTGCGGTACAATAGATCCATCTGTTGTGACATATATTGCAGAAAAGGAAAACTTATCTTTTTCAGAAATAGATGATATAATGAATAAAAAATCAGGATTATTAGGTATTTCTGGAATATCGAATGACGACAGGGAAGTTATTAAGGCTGCAAACGAAGGAAATCAAAGAGCAATATTAGCTCACGAAATGTTAAGATATCAAATGACTAAAATAATAGGTAGTTATATTGCGGCCTTACAAGGTTGCGATGCAATTGTATTTACAGCCGGAGTAGGAGAAAATCAATGGCCGCACAGAGAAGCTGTATGCGAAAACCTTGCGTTTTTGGGACTAGAAATAGACAAAGACATAAATAGAAATACAGTTCTTGGTAAAGAAGGAAAAATATCTAAAGATAGTTCAAAAATTTCTGTATATGTAATTCCTACGAATGAAGAACTTGTTATTGCTAGAGATACAAAAAAATTGTTAGAGAAATAACATAAAAAGGAATGTGAAAAAATGGCAAATTTTACTCATCTTCATGTTCATAGTGAATATAGCCTTTTAGACGGAGCTTGCAGGATAAAGGACTTAATTAAAACAGTTAAGGATATGGGACAAAAATCTATTGCTATTACTGACCACGGAGTAATGTACGGAGCTATTGAATTTTATAAAGAGGCAATCAAGCAAGGAATAAAACCTATTATAGGATGTGAGGTTTATGTTGCTTGTAGAACACGGTTTGACAAGGTTTGGGAATTAGATAGGCAAAGTTATCATCTTGTATTGTTATGTAAGGATATAAAAGGATATCAAAATTTATCTAAAATAGTTTCTGAAGCATGGATATCAGGATTTTATGGTAAACCTAGAGTTGATAAAGAACTTTTGAGAAAGTACAGTGATGGATTAATTGCTCTTTCTGCATGCTTAGCAGGAGAAATTCCTAGAGCGTTGACGATAAATGATTATGAATTTGCTAAAAATTGTGCTCTAGAATATCAAGATATTTTTGGTAAAGACAATTTCTATTTAGAAATACAAGACCATGGAATAAGTGAGCAAAAAAAGGTCAAGCAAGGTATTTTAAGGATTTCTAAAGAAACCGGAATACCTATTGTTGCTACTAATGATTGCCATTATATAAATCATGATGATTCATATATGCATAAGATACTTTTATGTATACAAACTAATCATACAATAGAAGACGAAAATTCTATGGAATTTTCATCAGACCAATTTTACGTTAAATCAGAACAAGAAATGCTAGATATGTTTTCGGATTGCCCTGAAGCTGTTTATAATACAGGTAAAATTGCAGATATGTGTAATTTAGAAATAGAGTTTGGTAATACGAAATTACCTAGGTTCGACGTTCCTAATAATCAAAGTCATTTTGAATATTTTAAAAATAAATGTTACGAGGGTTTATATCTGCATTATGGTAATGATCCTAAAAAGGAATTAATAGATAGACTTGAATATGAGCTTGATATGATAAATAAGATGGGTTATGTTGATTATTACCTTATAGTTCAAGACTTTGTAAATTATGCTAAATCTGTTAACATACCTGTTGGACCGGGAAGAGGCTCTGGAGCCGGAAGTATTGCTGCATACTGTATAGGTATAACTAATATAGATCCTATTAAATATAATCTTATATTCGAAAGATTCCTTAATCCCGAGAGAGTAAGCATGCCGGATTTCGACATAGATTTTTGCTATGAAAGACGCCAAGAAGTAATAAACTATGTAATTGAGAAATACGGTGCAGACCGTGTTTCTCAAATAGTTACATTTGGTACATTGGCTGCACGTGCGGCTATAAAAGATGTTGGAAGAGCTATGGCAATACCTTATTCTATTACTGATAAAATTTCTAAATTAATTCCTATAGAGATAGGAATGACAATAGAAAAAGCACTCAAAATTTCTGCTGAACTTAAAAGTATATACGATACAGATAATAAAATACGTGAATTTATAGATATGGCCAGAAAGCTTGAAGGTATGCCAAGACATTCATCAACGCACGCTGCAGGAGTTGTTATAACCGATAAACCAGTTAATGATTACGTACCTTTAGCTAAAAACGATGAGGCTATTGTTACTCAATATACAATGACTACTTTAGAAGAACTTGGACTACTCAAGATGGATTTTTTGGGATTAAGAACACTTACTGTAATAAGTGATACTATTAAAATGATAAGAACAATTAAGCTGAATTTTAATATAGAAGATATAGACGAAAACAATAAAGATGTATTAGAGATGTTTTCAAGGGCTGATACAGATGGCGTATTTCAATTTGAATCCGCAGGTATGAAAAATGTTTTATCTCAATTAAAACCAGAAAGTATAGAGGATTTAATTGCTGTTATATCGCTCCATAGGCCGGGCCCTATGGATTCTATACCTTTATATATTCAAAATAGACACAATCCAGATAAAATAGTTTATAAGCATCCCAAGCTTTCTAAAATACTCAATGTTACGTATGGATGTATAATATACCAAGAGCAAGTAATGCAAATATTCAGAGAATTAGCAGGGTATTCATTAGGAAGAGCAGATATAGTAAGAAGAGCAATGGCTAAAAAGAAAGCAGATGTAATGAATAAAGAAAAAGACATATTTATGCATGGATTAAAGGATGAAACTGGTAATATTTTAGTTGAAGGGTGTATAAGAAGAGGAATTAGTGAAGATATAGCAAATGATATATATTCTCAAATGCAAAGTTTTGCTGCTTATGCCTTTAATAAATCTCATGCTGCGGCTTATGCAATAATATCTTATCAGACGGCTTGGCTTAAAAATAAGTATCCAAAGGAATATATGGCTGCATTACTTACGAGCGTATTAAATTTTAACGATAAATTGGTTGGATATATTTCTCAATGCAGACGTATGGGGATAAAAATATTATCTCCGAGCGTAAACGAAAGTGAAGACAAATTTACAGTGTCTAAAGATGGAATAAGATTTGGATTAAGTGCTATAAAAGGTTTATCTGATAATTTAATTGCTAATTTAATTAAAGAGAGAAAAATAAATGGTAAATTTACTTCATTCTATGATTTTTGTAAAAGAACCTTTGGAAAGGATTTAAATAAACGTATTCTTGAGAATATGGTTAAAAGTGGAGCATTAGATGGTTTAGGAGCAAATCGTAGGCAAATGCTTAGTGTTATTGACGATGTTTTAAATGATTTATCGTCAAATAAAAAACGTAATTTAGAAGGGCAAATAGGATTTTTTGATAATTCAGCTAATAGTAATTATGGTATAGAATTCCCAAACGTAGAAGAATTTACCACAGAGCAGCTTATGGCAATGGAAAAAGATGTTGTTAGAATGTATATATCAAGTCACCCTGTTTTAAAATATAGGGATATTATAGAAAGTAATAATATCGACCAAATAGGGAATATAATAAACCGTGAATATGATTCAAAATATGTTGACGGTAAAAAAATAGAAATTATAGGCGTAATATCTTCTGTGTTAATAAAAACTACGAAAAATAATTCTAATATGGCATTTATAAGAATTGAAGATTTAACTTCAACAATGGAAATAGTTGTATTTCCTGGAATATTGTCTGAATATTCAAATTATATTAGAGAAGGTAATGTTGTTAGAATTTATGGTATTATAAAATCTGAAGATGAAGGGAATATACGTATTATATGCCAAAGAATTTCCAACCCTGAAATTTCTAATTTATCTAATGAATCTTCTGAAAATAGTAATCGCAACGGTCTATATATTAAAGTAAAAAATAAGGATTGTAATGATTATAAAACAGTAAAATTACTTCTTAGCATTTTTGAAGGAAGCACACCTGTATATTTCTTTTTTGAAGATAATAAATCTTTAAATTTAGCTCCTAAAAACATGTGGATTGATTTGAATGATGTTTTAGTAAAGGAATTAAAGTTTCGGATAGGAGAAAAGAATGTAATTGTAAAAAATTAGCCTTTTTAATATATTTATAATTTTTTATGGATTTACATAATATAAGATAGTAGATATACTTATTAATAATTCAGAGGTGTATGACTGTGGGTAGTAAAACTATTTCAGTACTAACAAGTGGCGGTGACGCTCCAGGAATGAATGCTGCAATACGTTCTATTGTAAGAGCAGGAATTGGACAAGGAATGAGAGTGCTCGGAATAAGAAGAGGATATAATGGGTTGATAAATGGCGATGTATTTGAAATGAATTTAAGAAGTGTTTCTGATATAATACATCGTGGAGGAACTATACTATATACGGCCCGAAGTCCTGAATTCAGAACAGAACAGGGAGTTGCTAAGGCTGTTGAGGTCTGTAAGGATATTGGTATAGATGGAGTAATTGTAATAGGTGGAGATGGTTCATTTAGAGGTGCTAGAGCGTTAAGTAATGCTGGCATTCCATGCATAGGTATTCCTGGAACGATAGATAATGATATATCATGTAGTGAATATACAATTGGATTCGATACAGCTATGAATACAGCAATGGAAATGATTGACAGAATAAGAGATACGGCACAATCGCACGATAGATGTAGCGTTGTGGAAGTAATGGGAAGAAGATGCGGTGATATAGCATTACACACTGGTATAGCAGTTGGAGCAACAGCTATACTTGTACCAGAAGTTAAATATGATTTTGACAAAGATATAATAGAAAGAATAAGGTTTACACAGAAAATTGGGAAAAAGCATTTTATAATAATTGCGGCTGAGGGGTTAGGAAAAATAAATGAAATAACGGCAGAAATACAAAAACGTACTGGTATAGAATCGCGTACTACAATATTGGGACACGTACAAAGAGGCGGTTCTCCAACATTAAGAGATAGAGTAGTTGCGAGTGAAATGGGTTGCAGAGCTGTAAATATGCTTTATAACGGACAAGGAAATAAAGTTATAGCTGTAAAAAACGATAAACTTATAGATTATGATATTTCTGAAGCTCTTAGTTTTAAAAAGAAATTTGATATAAATTTATATAATGAAGCATTAAAGATTTCTATATAAAACGATAAAAGAGGATGTGTCAAGATTGTCTAAGCAAGGCATAAAAGTTGGATGTATAATGAGAGATTGTGTGTATAATTATCAAAACTATTGTATAAGAAGGCAAATACAAATTAATGAGAATACAAATTGTTTATCTTATAGAAAAGTATACGTACCAGATTCCGATATGTTAGGCTTAAAGGCTTATTGGCGAAGATTGCGGATAATATGTGGTCTAAAAACTTATCTGAATTAAAATTAGATAAGTTTACTATGCATCAAGAATTTATGAAATATTCTGAGGACGATGTTTAAATTTAAGTATACTTCCAATTATACAAAATGAATATTTTGTATAATTGGGGTGGTTTATATAAATTGGCGGTGATTTTATATTCAAAATCAAAAAATATTAAAAACTGTGTTTAGCTCAATAACTGTTTTAATATCTTTAGTTTTAGGTATATTTATAAAATTTCCTATAATACCATCTGCTCCATTTTTAAAACTTGATTTTTCTGATATACCAATATTTATAGCCACAATGATTCTTGGAACTAATTCTGGTTGTGCTATTTTATTTTGTGTATGTTTATTAAGGGCATTTCTTTTTAGCTCAGCTGGAATTATTGGTTTTATTATAAGAATGACTTCCATAGTTATTGTTATATTCTTAGGAAATTTTTGTTGTAATAATAATAAAATTTATAAAAATATGTTAAGTATATTTTTGGGAATTTGTTTATCTATATTAATAAAAATTCCTTTAAATTACTTTGCGTGGCTATATTTTTTCGGTATTCCTAAAGAAAGTACAGATTCGTTGATTTTTACCGTTATAGTTCCTTTTAATATAATCAAAAATTTAATAAATTGTATAATAGCTTTAAGTATTGCTAATATTTTAAAAAGAAAATATCCTTTATTTAACAATTTTTATAATAAATTCAAATTTTAAAAATGTTACTATAATACGTATAAATAATCACGTAAATATCTACATACAGATTCTTGACTTATCCATATATATGGTGTAAACTGATATTTGTTAATTTTCAAACGCTATATATGGTGTTTAGTTAGGAAGTGTTTCAATGATTAAAACAATAAAAAAACGTGATGGACGAGTTGTAGATTTTGATATAGATAAGATAGCTAATGCTATATATTTAGCCGCTAAACGTGTTGGTGGTACTGATAAAGAAGAAGCTAAAAGCCTTTCAAAAAAAGTAGTTGAAAGTATAGAAAAATCAGAATTTAAAGAACAACCCACAGTTGAGCAAATACAAGATGTTGTAGAAAAAACTTTAATAGAAGATGGCCATGCCAAAACAGCAAAAGAATATATTCTTCATAGAGCAACAAGGACTCGTGTTCGTGAAATGAATACAAAGCTTATGAAAATCTATGAGGATTTAACCTTTAAATTGGCTAAAGACAATGATATAAAAAGAGAAAATGCTAATATAGACGGCGATACCGCCATGGGAACTATGCTTAAATATGGTTCTGAAGGTGCAAAACAATTTTATGATATGTATGTTTTAAAACCAGAGCATTCAAAAGCTCATAGAGATGGTGATATTCATATACATGATTTGGATTTTCTTACGTTAACAACAACATGTTGTCAAATAGATATAGATAAATTATTCACTAACGGTTTTTCTACTGGACATGGATTTTTAAGAGAACCAAATGATATAATGAGTTACTCTGCCCTAGCTTGTATTGCTATACAAGCAAATCAGAACGACCAACATGGTGGGCAAAGTATTCCAAATTTTGATTATGCTATGAGTAAAGGTGTCGCAAAAACATTTAAAAAGGCTTATAGACAAAATCTTTCTAAGGCATTAGAGCTACTTGCAGAATGTAATGATAACGACGTATTAGCTGAAAAAATTATTAAAGATTCTTCTAAATATAGTAAATGTAATTTATGCATTGATATAAATGAAAAATATATAGAACAAGAATTTAAAATATTAAAGAACGTAGTTGGTGAGCAATCATTAGCTGAAAAGATACATGAATTTGTTTATAATAGAGCATTATCTGAAACTAATCGCACAACATATCAAGCTATGGAAGCGTTTATTCACAATTTAAATACAATGCACTCCAGAGCCGGTGCACAAGTTCCTTTTAGTTCTATAAATTATGGTACTGATACATCCCCAGAAGGGCGTATGGTAATAAAAAATATATTATTAGCAACCGAAAAAGGACTTGGCAATTCAGAAACAGCTATCTTCCCTGTTCAAATATTTAAAGTTAAAGAGGGAATTAATTATAATTTTGGTGACATTAATTATGATTTATTTAAATTAGCATGCAAAGTAAGTGCTAAACGTCTCTTCCCTAACTTTGCATTTTTAGATGCCCCATTCAATGCTCAGTATTATGTGAAAGGTAGGCCAGAAACTGAGATTGCTTATATGGGTTGTAGAACTCGTGTTGTGGGTAATAGTTATGACCCTAGCAGAGAAATTGTAAATGGACGTGGAAATCTTAGCTTTACGTCAATAAATCTACCAAGGTTAGCAATATTAAGCAATAAAGATATAGACTTGTTTTATAAAATGTTAGATGAAAAGATAGATTTAGTTATTGACCAATTATTATCTCGTTTTGAATTACAGGCCCAAAAACGTGTACGTAATTTTCCGTTTTTGATGGGACAAGGCATATGGATAGATTCAGATAAACTTTCTGATGATGACGAAATCAGAGAAGTATTAAAGCACGGTACATTAACAGCAGGCTTTATAGGATTGGCCGAAACATTAAAGGCTCTTATAGGCGTACATCACGGCGAAAGTAAAGAAGCTCAGAAATTAGGTTTAGAGATAGTCTCACACATGAGAAAACGTATGGACCAAGCAACACAAAAATATGGTTTAAACTTCTCTCTCATTGCAACTCCGGCAGAAGGATTGTCTGGCAGATTTGTAAATATAGATGCCAAAAGGTTCGGTAAAATTCCAGGTGTAACTGATAAAGACTTTTATACAAATTCATTCCATGTTCCTGTTTATTATGATATATCTGCATGGGATAAAATTCATATTGAGGCTCCTTATCATGCTCTTACCAACGGTGGCCATATTTCCTATATAGAATTAGATGGTGACCCAAGCCAAAACTTAGAAGCGTTTGAACAAGTCATTAGGTGTATGAAAGAAGCAGGAATTGGCTATGGTTCTATAAATCATCCAGTTGATAGAGATTCTATATGTGGTTATACGGGAATTATTGGGGATACTTGTCCCAGATGTGGCAGAACTGAGCATGAAGGTGCTTTAAGATTTGAAAGGATAAGACGTATTACAGGGTATTTAGTTGGAACTCTAGATAGATTTAACAATGCTAAACGCTCTGAAGTAGAACATAGAGTAAAGCATTCTTTGTGCGGAGGAACAGAAAATTTGGAGAGAATATAATGGGAAAATTAAAATTATCAGGAGTAATAAGAGAGTCAATCGTTGACGGGCCAGGTATAAGATTTGTTATATTTACTCAAGGTTGTCCTCATCATTGTAAAGGCTGTCATAATCCAGACACTCATGACCCTAATGGTGGATATGAAACCGATTCTGAAAAAATTATTGATGCAATAAAAAATACACCTATAATATCCGGAGTAACATTTTCTGGTGGCGAACCCTTTGAGCAAGCTGATGAATTATCAATAATTGCAGAAAAAGTTCATGAGTTTGGGCTTAATGTATTAACGTATACAGGTTATACTATGGAATATATTTTATCAAGGTTAAATAAAAATCCTGATTGGGAAGCTCTTTTACGTAATTCAGATATACTAATAGATGGCCCATTTATTTTGAAGAAAAGAAGTTTAGAACTCAGATTTAGAGGCTCAACAAATCAGAGAATACTCTCTCCTATTGAATCATTAAAATCTGGATGTGCTGTTAAAAAAGAATTATAAATAATATAAAAGAAGAAACTAGTTTAATAATTAGTTTCTTCTTGATTTATATTCAAATTTTTCTATTTTTATATATTAGCATAAATGCAATTGAGCATAATGCAACTATTAAACAAATAATCACTATTGCTATAATATTATTTCTTAATGAATTACTCTTCTCCTCTGCCTTATCTTCTGAAGCTAAAAGAATATTATAATTTGTTACTTGTTTTTTCTCTTCATCCGTAAGATTATCATAAGAAATCCTGGCAAAATTTACGTAATTTTGATAATCTGATTCGGACTGAGCTGATATACCATTTATTATATCCATTACACTATTTATATCATCACTAGATTTATTTTCAAGAAATACACTTATTTTATTAATTCCTAGGTAATTATTTACATAATTATTCATGCATAATCTGTCTTTTTGAAATTTTATATCATGTGGTCCAGGTTCCAAGCCACATATCACAATATTTCCATTTTCATCTGTATACATTTCAATTGCTTGGGAATTATCTATTGAAACTAAAATTGGCTTATTCTTTACAGGTAAAGAATTCTCTTTTATTGAAACCTGTACATCAAAATTTGAGAATAAATTCTCTGAACCAATTATTTTTGCTCTAGACATATTAGACGGATATGTAAAAAATCCATTGTTATTTAAAGTCAAGTATTTAATGTAATCGGAAAGTATTACGTGTAAAGGATTTCCATCATCTGTCATATAAGGTAAATCCTTTAACATTATATATTGGTCACCACCAGATGTTTCAAAGCTGTTTGAAATAAATGCTATTTCAGTTTCTGTATCTTCACGACTTAATTCTAACTTATCAGTTCCGTCATCATTTAGAAGTACGATTTTCTTTATTCTAGAACCACTAAACGTAATCTCATCTTTAGCCTCATTAAATTCAATTGCAGGTTCGTTTATATCAAATTCATATCTCATTCCACCTACGTTAGGAAATGCTCCATCAGAACCGTAAACTATACCGTCTTTTAAGGTAGTAGTTTTTACACCGTTTTCCAATATTTCATAAAGCTGTTTTGGAACTACTTTTTTTACAGAAACTTTATTTTCAAAAGGAAATACATTCAACACATCACCAATAGTAATAAATCCGGAAGGTATAAAACCCCTTACTCCCCCACCATTTTGCAATGATACAATATTAATATCTTCAATAGAAATATTTGATTCACTCAATAACCTTTTTGCTTCTTTTACTAATGCATCACCCATTAAATTTCCAAGATTAGTATCCCCTAATCTACAAATACTTGTTTTTTCGTAGTTGCCTCCATATAATCCATTATTCACACGACCAATAACAGTTTTAGATATATTTGATATCTCATTTAGTGCCTCATCGCACAACTTTTTTACGTCTGCATTCGGTATGTACTGATATGCATCTGGATTATTAGGGTCAATCAAATCTCCAGATTTAACAATTTTAGCAGTAATTTCAGGTTTACCATCATCTTTAAATTCTATTTCTATCTTCCCTATTTTTTTTGATGCTGTACCTACTTGTTGTATAATGGTATTTCCTTCTTTAAAGGTATATTCTTCATGGCTATGTCCATCTATTATAATATCTATACCTGGTACATTTTTAGCAACAACTTTACTTGTAATTTTAGTAGATGGTGAATTACCAAGATGCATTATTCCGACTATTAAATCAACATTTTGTTCTTTTAGCTCTTTTACTTGTTGCAATGAAGTTTTCACTTCATCTTCAAATTTTAAACCTTTGACGTTATCAGGATTTGTTTTATAACCTGTTTCTGTAGTATTTATAGCAAAAAAACCTATTTTTTTCCCATTAAATTCTTTAATTAAATTACATCCATTATTTGTATCATTTTTTAAAAATGGTGTACCATCTTCGTTCAAAACATTAGCAGATAATATAGGAAACTTTGCCAAATCTACATTTTGTCTTAATCTAAGGATACCATAGTCAAAATCGTGATTTCCCAGGGCAACAACGTCATATTCTGCACTATTCATAAGCTCTATAATTTTTGTACCTTTGCTGTACGAGGCTAAAGCACTTCCCTGCGATGCATCACCTGCATCAACTAAAATTGAATTAGGTGTATTATCTTTCATAGACTTTATAACATCTAACCCTATTTGAAGCAGCTTACCATCAGGATTATAACAACTTCCTACATTACCATGCATATCATTAGTGTGATATATCGTTATTTTGGAAGTGCCATCTTGTGCAAATGCATTACGCATTATTACTAAAGAAACAATAATAAATGAAATTGCAAGTAATATTCCTTGCGTTACGGATGATTTTGTTTTTTTAAACAAATAGTGTCTCTCCTTTTTGCTTAACATATTAAATAATGTGTTGACAGATATAATAACTTATAAAATACTATACAATTCAAACGATAAATTTTTCAAGTTTACCTCCATTCGACCAATAAATTTCAAAATTAAACAGCCTTATATCGACAACATTATAAATTATAACATATATTTTTTTATTTTAAAATTATATATTTCAATAGTTAATATAAAAACTAATATTATATTAACTAATTTAAATTTACGTTGTGTATATATAAAACTATAATTATTCAACTAAATATAATTTCTTATATAATTTCAAGGTCATAAAAAACTTGATATTATCGTAATCTCATAGTATAATGTTGTAAAATTTAAATAGGATGTGATTTTTATAAAAATACCGTATAATAAATTAATTAATGGACATTGGAATAAAATTATTTGCATATGTTACTTGATATATGGTTTATTTCTTTTAGGAGAAGGTGTATTCATTATTATAGTATCTAAAAGAGAAAAATTTTGGGGCTTCCCAATTTTATTAGAAGGGATATTTCTTATTTTACATAATTACAATTTATATAAAATATTTAAAGAAAATGGTTCAATTAGTATATTCGAATTGATATGTCAGTTTTTAAAATTTACTGCAACAAGTCTTTTTATTTCTTTGGCAGTTATATTTGTATTATCAAATTCTTTTGTAGCAGCTTTTGGTTGTTTAATATGGGCAATTTTAGAATTTATAGGAGAAAAAATATTACGTTATTTAAAAAATCAAAATTTAATATAATAATTCACAATATTTTGGGTTATATTTTAAAATTTTATTAACAAAAACTCTTGATATTTTTTCAAATTAGTGTTATTATATAATATGTAAATAAATTTTAAAAAGGAGCTGATTATTATGAAACTTATACCGAGAAGTTTTTTAGGAGATTTTTTTGATGATTGGATGGATTATCCGCTTAGAAGGTCTGTTAACAAGGTAAATGATTCTAAGCTTCAAGAATTTAAAAATTATAGTATAAGAACAGACATAAAGGAAAACGGAAGTAACTATGAACTTGATATGGATTTACCGGGATATAAAAAAGAAAATATAAAAATAGATTTAGAAGATGGATATTTAACTATTTCTGCATCTAATTCTAATGAAACAGAGGAAAATGATTCAGAAGGTAAATACGTTCATAGAGAACGTTATTTTGGTTCATGTACTAGAAGTTTTTACGTAGGTGAAAATGTTTCTTATGAGGATATAAAAGCTAAATTCGATAATGGTATTCTTCATGTTGTATTCCCTAAGGATAAACCGAAGGAAATTGAAGGGAAAAAATATATAAATATAGAATAAATATCCACCCGTAAAACGGGTGGTATTTCATTTTCGGGCAAAGCCCTAATAGTACTGGCAAGCCACAAGTGGCTCTTTTTA
>CADBQS010000067.1 GCA_902796915.1 uncultured Ruminococcus sp. | reverse complement strand
TTGCAAAAAAAGGATTTGATAGACATAGACGGACAGACGGTAGCCATCAACGATTCCCTTTTCAAACTATGGCTAAAACGCCAGAAGCACTACGAATAGTCTGTCGAAAATTCGTGATTCTGCCAAGCCGGAATTCCGCGACCATTCTCTGGTCGAGCGCGGAAATTCGACAGAAGCAAAGGTTTTCTTATCTCTACAACGTTTTCACTCCTTAAAAAGTTTGTTTTCAATCATTTTCATCAAACTTCGAATCCATATAATCCATATCTTCTTTATCTAATATTTTATCATCTAAATTACTTACAAACAGACTAATATATTTTGGATTATATTCTTCGTTTAGTACAATACCAAACACTGCTTCTTTTATTTTTTTAATATCAACATCTTTTTTCTCTGCATACCAATTTTTTAAAAGAATTTTGTTTAACAAAGCTAATACATCTGAATCCAAACTGTTTTTATGACCTTCTTCAACAACTTGTAAAGTATCATCATTTGATTCAGATGCGTCATTTATATATTCCAATTTAATATATATATATACACAATCGTTTTTACGTAATTCACTATTTTTTCATTTTTTATTCTGTCATATTCAAAAATGAGAAAATTTACAAATTCTCTTATTTTCTCCTTATCATTAAGCCAATTGTCAATGTCTTCTATTGCTTTCTCCCATTCGAGAGAAAGCGTATCTTGCATTTTTCTCATTTTCAAAGGATTGTATATTTTCCCCAAAAAATAATTATTAAAACTTTCATAACAGCGAACGCTTCGATATATTGGTTCCGTCACAGGATTTTTATCTTCTGTATTATTCCTAGAACTATCAATTTCTAGGAATAAATGTTTCAATATAGAATGAATATTATCATCTATACCACGTCTTAAACACAATCTTCTTTGATTAGGAATATTTAGTTCACCTTTATCAAAATACTCTTTATCACGTAATAACTTATATTGTTCTGGATAACAATATTTAATCAATTGAACTAATAGGAAGTCACGCATACGCACTTCACCCTTAACGCATTCATAATCAACAACGAACTGATTTATATAACGCTTTACATCTCTTACTGTATGAAAATTATTTTCAAATATTTCACAATTCTTTGTTATAGTTTCTTTAATTTCATTTTTTTCATCATTATCTAAATTTATTTGCTTATTAAATATATCTATGAGATAATTTGTTATTGGACTTGGTGGTAACGAATATTCCAGATTAAAGAACTTATCAATAAAACAAGCATTATCTTTATCATCTTTATCATCTGAAATTCTTAATATTTTATTAACATGCTCTTTATCGAATGCTGTCAAGAATATAATATTTGTAAATGCGGCATTACGATCTATCAGCTTCAAAACCTCTAGGATCTCGTCTCTTGACAATCTGTCAAAGTCATCAATAACAACAAGAACCTTCCTTTTAAGTGACGCGAAGGACTTTTCGATTTTATCTCTAAGATCTTCTTTATCAACACATTGATAAAAGTTCACAAATTTCTTCACAATACTGAATTCATCTATACTAAATTCATCTATCAATTGCAGTGATGCCATATATGCCTTTAATGTACTACTAAACCTTGAATCATATTTTGACAGTACACAAGAAATACAAGAAAAGAAGTCTTCTTGAATAGTTTCAACAGACTTACTATTACGAGGAATAAAATACACTACTTCATAATTACCATCTTTTTTTATTTCTCCCATAATAATATTTAAAAAAGAAGTCTTTCCTCCTCCCCATGGCGCAACGATAGCAAGACTCCATGTTTTGCTACAATCTAATTTTTTAATTTTATCAACTAAGTTTAAAGCATGCTGTTTAAAATTAGTTTCATCACTTTCAATAGAGCAATCGGAGTTATTTTTGTCATTGTACACTAACGACCTAAGCCATTTTAGACAATGACCTAAATAACTTAGAATTTTAAGAATCCACTCTCTACCGACTTTACTTTTAAGTTTTTCTATTAAATTTGAAAAAAGGCATTCAAATTCTTTTTCATCTTCACTTTTTCCACATTTTACTTTATGTTCTTCATTATACTTAATAGGCATATCGTCTACAAGTTCTTGTTCATTCACACTTTTTTTATTGTACCTGCAATATAATACACGCAACCAATTAAAAACAGCAAGAACAATATAAACAGAACTAAAGAACCATATAACATCAACATATGATATTGTCAAGATATTATATTCTTCTGACCACCAATGACGTATCAATAACCAAAGCACATAGGATAGCACAAATACTTTTTTCCATTCAAACAAATAAATATTAAGAATTTTACTAAGGAAGATAAAAATTACAATAATCGCCGGAAAAGATAATAAAAACAGTTTAATATCTAAATTTGATATCATTAAAAAAGGAAAATAGTGATATGCTCCCGACCATCGATAACTTATCAATAACCAAAGCACAAAAGACAGAACAAAAACAATTTTTCTTTCAAACAAATAACGATTATGACATTTATTACAAATATCAAGAAATGCAATAATTATCAGAATTGATGTTAGGATTTCAATCCCAATATTTGATTTAAAAGAACTAAAGATTGGAATAATACGTTCATTATACCAAGACATAATCACTGTCTCGTAGCCCATATACAATATCATTAGCATGGTTGCAACAAAGTATAAGAACTTATTATGACTATAATCTATAATCTCACGAATAGCAAAATCGAGGATTTTCTTAATTAGTACTTTAGCCACTAATCTTAATCGAGTAGACACCCAAAAGAGCAAACCGAGGATTTTTTTAATTGGAGTCACTAATTTTAATACGTATTTCTTAATCATCTTTATTTCATTATGTTTTATCTTACAAAAATAAAGATATTTTTACTATCACAACAAAAAACACACATTATTTTGCAAAACACAATCTTATCATCCTGCTACCTTCCGACAAACTTGAAAGACAATTTTGAAATACCTACCTCACTCGAACCTTACCCCTTGCTATCCCCTTGCTATCCTCTTACTACCCCCTTGCTATTGTCGTACAAAACAATATACAAACAAATGGTTCGGATATTCAAATTTTTAAATTTGTTAATTATTGCAGATTCATCATTAAGAAATATAAAAC
>CADBQS010000066.1 GCA_902796915.1 uncultured Ruminococcus sp. | reverse complement strand
TCACCATCGTATATACTCAAATTAAGCTTTTTTAGTATCACTTCTTCTTCAAAAGATATATTTATATCTTTAAGTACAATAATAGGCTCTCTTATCATTTTTCTCCTCCATTTTATCATTACTTATAAATAAAATATTATTAAACTATTTAACTTCTTTTTATTGTCCACTTTACACCTTGTGGTGTATCTTCTATGACAACATTCATTTCATTTAATTTATTGCGTATTTCATCGGCTGTTTTCCAATCTCTATTTTTTCTTGCTTCATTTCTAAGCTTTATGAGATTCTCTATTTCATCATCATTTGTTTTAGATTTTCTATTATACAAAATTCCAAGTACACCTGCAAGCTCATCAAATATACTTATAATTTTTTTAATATCTTTTTTATTATTTTTATCTGCACCAAGCATATTTTTATTTATATCTTTTATAAGTTCAAATATTACGGCTAATGCATCAGCTGTATTTAAGTCGTCATCCATTGCTTCTATAAATTTACTTTTATATTCATTTATTTTATTTTGAACTTCCACATCTTCAGATGAATTATCTTGAGCATTTTCAAATGCAAAATCTAAATTTTCTCTACAATTATAAATTCTTTCTAATGCAGACTTACATTGCTCCATTATTTCTTTACTATAATTAATCGGACTTCTATAATGAGAAGCTATCATAAGATATCTTATAGGCTCGTAGCCATATTTTTGTGCTACATCTCTTACTGTAAAGAAATTATTAAGCGATTTAGACATCTTTTTACTGTCTACATTTATATATCCATTATGAAGCCAATAATTTGCAAAATTAACCTTATTACAACATTCACTTTGCGCTATTTCATTCTCGTGATGTGGAAAAATTAAATCTTGTCCCCCACAATGTATATCAATCGTTTTACCTAAATATCTTCCCGCCATCGCAGAACACTCTATATGCCAACCTGGTCTACCCTTTCCCCATGGACTATCCCATGACGGCTCCCCAGGCTTTGCAGATTTCCACAATGCAAAGTCTAATGCGTTTTCCTTTTCTTCACCTATCCCTATTCTTGCTCCAGCTTGCAATTCTTCAATAGGCTGATGAGATAATTTGCCGTAATCCGAAAAATTTTTCGGTCTAAAATATACGTCTCCATTATCTGCCACATACGCAAAATTATCTTCTATCAGTTTAGATATCATATTAATTATAGAATCTATATTTTCCGTTGCCTTAGGATGTATCGTAGCCTCTTTTACGTTTAATCCACCGGCATCTTTTTTATATTCCTTTATATAATTCTCAGATACAGTTTTATAATCGCTTTTTTCCTCTATAGCTTTTTTTATAATCTTGTCATCTATATCCGTAAAATTCTGCACAAACGTCACTTTGTATCCGATATACTCCATATATCTTCTTAAAATATCAAAAACGCATATAGGCCTTGCATTACCTATATGTATATAATTATAAACAGTCGGACCGCATGCATATATTTTTACTTCATCGGAATTTATAGGTTTAAATTCTTCTTTTTTTCCAGTAAGAGTATTATAGAGCCTCATCAAATCTCTCCTTACAAAATTTAATTTATCCAAAGTCTCTTATCAAATCTCTATTGTTATATATATATATTATCCCGGATACAACAGTGAGTACAACGGACACCCAAATTAAAAACACACCTATAGTATTTGAAATATTCAAGTAAATATCAACATTGCTAAAATTCAATTGAATCAGTACTTCGCCTATCGCCTGTAAGGCTATTACTGAAATTATGGAAGATATCTGACTTACTGTTTTAATTTTTCCCCAATTATTTGCCGATATCACAGTTCCATGTTCTGCGGCTATTAATCTTACAGACGTGACAATAAATTCCCTCGATATTACAATTAAAACCGATACAATATCTATCAATCCAAGACTCAAAAAACACACAAGGCAAGAAATAATTAAAATTTTATCCGCCAATGGGTCCGCAAATTTACCAAAGTTAGTAATTATACCGCTTTTTCTTGCTATTTTCCCATCCAAATGGTCTGTGTACGATGCTATCATAAATAATAATAATGCATACACATAGTGATTTTTTATGTTTTGACACAATAAGAAAAATACTATTATTGGCACTATAATAATTCTAAACACAGTTAATTTATTGGGTAAATTCATTTTTACCTCCAAGTAACTTTTTACTTAATTTATTTCTCCAATTAAATCACATTCATTATAATCTGTAATTTTTACATCAACAAATTCTCCTGGCGAAAAATTTTTGTTTGAATTATGAACAATTACTCCTCCATCAATATCTGGCGAATCTGCTATACTTCTGCAATAGTAAACATTTTTATCATCATCATATTCATCTACTATTACTTTTATAACTTTTCCTACTTGCTTACTACTATATTCTTCCATAATTTTTGACTGTTCACGCATTATTATATCGCAACGTTTCATTTTTTCAATATCATCAATTTGTTCACTTAAATTAAATGCTGGCGTATCTTCTTCTTTTGAATATGCAAAACATCCCATACGTTCAAATTTGATGTCATTTATAAACTCAGCAAGTTCTTCAAATTCTTTTTCACTCTCTCCAGGAAATCCACATATAAATGTTGTTCTTATGATAACATCCTTAACTTTTTCTCTAATCTTTTTTATAAGTTCAGTTAATGTTTCAATACCTCCACGCCTATTCATTGATTTTAATATTTTACCATTGCAATGTTGTAAAGGTAAATCTATGTAGTTAAGTATTTTTTCTTCACTTGCTATCAAATCTAAAAGCTCATCCGTTATTCTATCTGGATAGCAATAAAGTATTCTTATCCACTTTATTCCGTCTATCTTACAAAGTTCTTTTAGCAAAGGTACAAGCATTATTTTGCCGTATAAATCTTCTCCATACCTAGTAGTATCCTGTGCTATTACGAGTAACTCTTTTACGCCATTTTTAGCTAAGCTCTCTGCTTCAGATATAATATTTTCCATTTTTCTACTTCTAAAATTACCTCTAATAAGAGGTATCGCACAGTATGTACATCTGTTATCACAGCCATCCGCAATTTTTAAATATGCATAATGTACAGGAGTTGTTTGTACTCTCTCGTCATCCATAGGCATATTATTTTTTTCATCATACAACTCTATTTTTTCGCCAATTAATGATTTGTTTAGTACATCAACAATATTACTATTTGCACCTATGCCAACTACTGCATCTAATTCAGGTATTTCTTGCATTAATTCATGCTTATATCTTTCAGCAAGACATCCTGTTACAATCACAGCATTTAATTTACTTTCCTTATTTTCTTTCTCTCTTACGGCATTAAAAATTTCTTCTATGCTTTCTTTTTTGGCGTCCTCTATAAACCCGCATGTGTTCACAATCACAGCGTCTGCTTCTTCTATATTTGATACAAGTTCATATCCCGCATTTTCTATTTTATGAAGTAACATCTCTGCATCAACTCTATTTTTTGCACACCCTAGACTTATCATTCCAACTTTATATTTCATTAAATATCATCCTCTATAAGATTCTCACCACATTCCAGTAATGCACTCTTTATATCTCTCCAACTATATCCTAGCCTCTGCAAAGCCGATATAGTCCTTCTTTTACCTTTTTCGTCATCAAATTTACCTTTATATTTAGTTTTTAAAAGCTCTATTATTTTATCCTTTTCTCTATCTTCTTGTAAACTTAAAATATCCTCTATTATTTCTTTACTTATTCCCTTTCTAGAAAGTTCATATTTGGCTCTATTAATCGACAGCTTTTTTCTCTCCAAAAGTTCTTTTAAATATAGCCTTGCAAACTGCTCATCATCTACAAGGCCTAATTCTTCCATTTTATTTACTGTAATTTCCGCAGAATTTTCATCAAACTTACGCATAATCTTTTCTTTGAGTTCTTTTTTAGAATGAATTCTATTCGAAATTAATCTAAATGCTTTATCTTTTGCTTGAAACAAGTTAGATTTAATAGATATATCCGATATTATGGACTCATCTATTGTAGAGCCAATTTTCAATTTGCTTTTTACCAATGTTTCATCATCAATACTTAACAAATATTTTCCATCAGCATATATAGAATTTCTTCCCTTTTTTGTTTTACGTATATCTGTTATTATCATAAAAATCAATCATCAACTAATATGTCTATATTACTTTTAGATGAAGATTTAACATCTTCTTTCTCTTTAATATTATTATCCGTAGGTTTTGCTAAATTTTTTATATTACTTGAATTATCATAAAGTTTAACTGTATTCTCAAGTACTTTCTTCTCTATTTCACCAGATATTTCTCTATTATTTTTGAAGTATTCTTTAACGTTATCTCTACCTTGCCCTAATCTAGTACCTTCGTAAGAGAACCAAGCTCCACTTTTTTGTACGATTCCCAATTTAACTGCTAGATCTAGTAATTCTCCGTCGCGTGATATTCCTTGCCCATACATCACATCAAATTCGGCTTCTTTAAACGGTGGGGATATTTTATTTTTTACTACCTTAGCTCTCGTTCTTGAACCTATCATCTCTCCGTTCGCCTTTAAAGTTTCAATTCTTCTTATATCTATTCTTACGGAAGCATAGAATTTTAATGCACGTCCACCAGGAGTAACTTCTGGATTTCCATAAACTACGCCAACTTTTTCTCTTAACTGATTTATAAATATTGCCACGCAGTTTGATTTAGATATAGCTCCTGCTAATTTCCTAAGGGCTTGGGACATTAATCTTGCCTGTAAGCCAACGTGAGAATCTCCCATTTCTCCCTCTATTTCCGCTCTAGGTACCAGTGCAGCAACAGAGTCTACAACTATAACATCTATAGCTCCAGACCTAACTAATGATTCTGTTATTTCTAATGCTTGCTCTCCTGTATCCGGTTGAGACACGAGTAATGAATCAACATCTACTCCCAAGGCTTTTGCATATACAGGATCTAAAGCATGCTCAACATCTATAAATGCCGCATTACCTCCATTTTTTTGTCCTTGTGCTATGCAATGCAGTGCTAACGTAGTTTTTCCCGATGATTCCGGTCCATATATTTCTATAATTCTTCCTCTGGGTAAGCCTCCTATACCAAGAGCAATATCTAATGAAAGTGAACCTGTCGATATCGCATCAACCTGCATCGCTTGGCTTTGTCCTAATTTCATTACTGCCCCTTTACCAAATTGTTTTTCTATTTGGCTTAAAGCTGTTTCAAGTGCCTTATTTTTATCAAATGCCATTTTTTACCTCCATATTCATTATACTAAAATAATTCTTTTATCCTTTTCATCGCTTCAATTGTATTATCCCTATCACCGAATGCTGTTAATCTAAAAAATCCCTCGCCATTTTTACCGAACCCTGAACCAGGTGTACCAACAATATGTGCTTTACTTAACAAATAATCAAAAAATTCCCAAGACGTCATATTATTCGGACATTTAAGCCATACATAAGGAGAACTCTTTCCACCCGTAAACCATATACCAAGCTCATTTAATGTATCAGATATTATTTTCGCATTTTCTTTATAATAATTTATAGTTTCAAATATTTGTTTTTTTCCTTCTTGCGTAAATACAGCCTCCGCTGCCCTTTGTACTACGTATGGCACGCCATTAAATTTCGTAGTTTGCCTACGAAGCCATAAGCTGTTTAATTTCGTTGAATCTCTTTCTAGTTCCATTGGTATTACTGTATAGCCACATCTTGTACCTGTAAAACCAGCTATCTTCGAAAATGAGCAAAATTCTATTGCACAACTTTTTGCCCCGTCTATCTCAAATATACTATGCGGACAATCTTTTTCATCTATAAAAGATTCATACGCAGCATCGAATAAGATAACTGAATTATTTTTATTTGCATAATCCACCCATAATTTTAACTGACTTCTATTATAAACCGCTCCAGTTGGATTATTTGGAGAACAAATATATATTATATCGACTTTTAAATCTTTTGGTGGTAAAGGTAAAAAACTATTTTCCTCATTTGCATCAAGATATATTATTTTTCTTCCTGCCATTATATTTGTATCTACATAAACAGGATACACAGGATCGGGAATTAAAACAGTATTATCCTTTGAAAATATATCCAGTATATTACCTAAATCGCTTTTTGCTCCATCACTTATGAATATCTCTTTTACATCTAGTTTTACATTTCTAGTACTATAATAATCTCTAATTTTCTCTCTTAAAAATGTATATCCTTGTTCTGGACCATAACCTCTAAAAGTTTCTGCATGCCCCATCTCATCTGTAGCTTTCTTCATAGCATCTATTACAGCCCCACAAAGAGGCTTTGTAACATCGCCAATTCCAAGACGTATAATATCTGCGTCCTTATTATTAATCTGAAACTCATTTACTTTTTTAGCTATCGTAGAAAACAAATAGCTTTCTTCAAGATTTAGATAATTACTGTTTATTTTCATATAAAATTATCCTTTCATTGCTGATTTTACAAACTCTCTAAACAGAGGATGTGCATGATTCGGTCTACTCTTAAACTCTGGATGATATTGTACGCCAACAAAAAATTTATTTTCTGGTATCTCCACAGCCTCTACAAGCATTCCGTTCGGAGATGTACCCGAAATTTTCATGCCATTATTTTCAAATTGTTCCCTATATTTATTATTAAATTCGTATCTATGACGATGACGTTCTTGTATTTCTTTTTCACCATATGCTCTTTCTAATACAGAGTTTGCTTTTATATTGCATGGATACGCTCCTAATCTCATTGTGCCGCCCTTTTGCGTAGTTCCGTGCTGTTCTTCCATTAAATCTATTACGCTGTTTTGTCCTTCTGGTATAAATTCGCTGGAATTTGCGTCGCTTATACCTAATATGCTTCTTGCAAACTCTATAACAGCAATTTGCATACCCAAGCATATTCCAAGATATGGTATATTATTCTCCCTTGCATATTTTGCAGCCGTAATCTTACCTTCAATGCCTCTATTACCAAATCCACCTGGTACCAATATTCCATCACAGTCAGAAAGTAATTCTTTTACTGTATACTCTGTTATAAGCTCAGAATCCACCCATTTTATTTCTATATTGGCCCCATTTTCAAATCCTGCATGATTTAACGCCTCGGCTACGGATAAATATGCGTCATGTAATCTTACATATTTTCCTACTAATGCTATTTTTACTGTCTTATCTCTTTTTTCAATACGCTCAATCATAGAGTTCCATTCTGTCATATCGCATGGAGGACAATCCAATGAAAGCTCTCTACAAACTATATCTGAAAAATTACTTTTTTCTAGCATCGCTGGAGCATGATATAGTGAAGGTAACGTAATATTTTCTATAACGCAATCCTTTTTCACATTACAAAACAGAGATATTTTTTGTATTATGTCTTCATCTATATGCTCATCGCATCTTGCAACTATAATATCAGGATTAATTCCAAGTGAACGTAATTCTTTTACAGAATGTTGCGTAGGTTTCGATTTATGCTCTCCTGAGCTTTTTATATATGGTACTAATGTAACATGTATAAATACGCAATTTTCTCTTCCTACTTCTAAAGAAACTTGCCTTATTGCCTCAAGAAATGGTTGGCTTTCTATATCTCCGGTCGTACCACCGATTTCAGTTATTACTATATCTGCACCCGATTTCTTTCCAACGGAATATATGAAAGATTTTATTTCGTTTGTTATATGAGGTATAACCTGTATCGTATCGCCAAGATACTCTCCTCTTCTTTCTTTTTGAAGTACGTTCCAGTATACCTTTCCCGTGGTCAGATTAGAAAACTTATTCAAATTTTCATCTATAAATCTCTCATAATGGCCTAAATCTAAATCAGTTTCAGCTCCATCTTCTGTTACAAATACTTCTCCGTGCTGATATGGACTCATCGTACCCGGGTCTACATTTATATATGGGTCTAATTTTTGTGCCGTTACTTTTAATCCTCTTGATTTTAATAATCTTCCTAGTGAAGCTGCCGTAATTCCCTTACCTAATCCAGAAACTACTCCTCCGGTTACAAATATATATTTTGTCATATATCTATCTCTCCTTTAAATACTTCCTCTGCATTACCTGTCATATACACCGCATCTTGCTTATAATTAATTATCAAATCTCCGCCTAATAATTCTACTTTAACATCATTATTTTTATCACAATAACCATTTTCCACAGCCGCTACAACGCTCGCACATGCTCCTGTGCCACATGCTAAGGTTTCTCCACTTCCTCTTTCCCATACTCTCATTTTTAAATTATTTGTATTAATTAATTGTACAAACTCTACGTTTACCCCTTCAGGGAATATTCCACTATTTTCAAATTTTTTTCCGATTTTCTCTACGTCAATTTTATTTACATCATCAACAAAAATAATACAATGTGGATTTCCCATAGACACGCATGTAATATGAAATTTATCGCCGTTTAAATT
>CADBQS010000065.1 GCA_902796915.1 uncultured Ruminococcus sp. | reverse complement strand
TATACAATAGTGATGCCTCCGCCTAACATAACTGGGCATTTACATATGGGTCATGCGTTAGACCAAACCTTACAGGATATATTAGTAAGATTTAAGCGTATGAAAGGATTTTGCGCTTTATGGTTACCGGGTACAGACCATGCCGCTCTTGCCACGGAAGTAAAAGTTACGCAAGCCTTAGAAGCTAAAGGGATATCTAAAGAAGAAATAGGAAGAGAAGAATTTTTAAGGCATACATGGGAATGGAAAGAAAAGTATGGGAATAAAATTGTAGAACAAGTAAAGAAGATAGGCTCATCTTGCGATTGGCAAAGAGAACGCTTTACTATGGATGAAGGATGCTCTAAGGCCGTAAGAGAATTTTTTGTAAGGCTTTATGAAAAGGGATTAATATATAGAGGAGAAAGAATCATAAATTGGTGCCCTAATTGCTGTACATCGCTTTCGGATATAGAAGTAAATTTTGAAGAGAGCGACGGATTTTTCTGGCATATAAGGTATCCATTTACGGATGGTAGCGGCTTTATGCATATAGCAACAACACGCCCTGAAACCTTACTTGGCGATACAGCCTTAGCCGTACATCCCGAAGATGATAGATATAAACATTTAATAGGTAAAACAGTTAAAGTACCATTAGTTGATAGAGAAATACCAATTATAGCCGATGAATACGTAGAAATGGATTTTGGTACAGGAGTAGTAAAAATAACGCCAGCACATGACCCTAACGATTTCGAAGTAGGGCAAAGACATAAATTACCTATTATATGTGTTATGGACGAAAAAGGGATAATGAATGAAAATGCCGGCATTTATAAAGGTAAAGAAAGATATGAAGCAAGAAAACAAATCGTTAAGGCTCTCGAAGAACAAGGATTAATTGTAAAAATAGATAAAATAAAACATAATGTTGGGACATGCCAAAGATGTGCAAAAACTATTGAGCCTAGAATATCAACGCAATGGTTCGTAAAGATGGAGCCTTTGGCAAAACCAGCAATAGATTGCGTAAAAAATAAAGAAGTTAAATTTATACCAGAAAGATTTAGTAAGACGTACTATAACTGGATGGAAAATATAAAGGATTGGTGTATATCAAGGCAAATATGGTGGGGACACAGAATACCAGCGTGGTATTGTAAAGATTGTGGAGAAATTATAGTTTCAAGAGAAGATGTAAATAAATGCCATAAGTGTGGTTCTGATAATATATATCAGGATGAGGATACGTTAGATACATGGTTTTCTTCAGCCCTTTGGCCATTTTCTACGCTTGGATGGCCTGAAAATACAGAAGAATTAAAATATTTTTATCCAACAGATACACTCGTAACGGGATACGATATAATATTTTTCTGGGTAGCAAGGATGATATTCTCCGCAGAGGAACTGACAGGCATAGTGCCATTTAAAAATGTACTGATTCATGGTTTAGTAAGGGATTCGCAAGGAAGAAAGATGTCTAAATCATTAGGTAATGGTATAGACCCACTTGAAATTATAGATAAATACGGAGCAGATGCTTTAAGGTTTGCACTTGCTACGGGAAACAGTCCCGGAAACGATATGAGATTTTCTGATGAAAAGGTATCAGCAAGTAGGAACTTTGCCAATAAAATATGGAATGCCGCAAGATTTATACACATGAATATAGACGGCCAAAATATAGAAAATAAATTGCCGGATAAAATGGATATATCGGATAAATGGATAGTAAGCAGATTGAACAGCGTTACAAAAGAAGTAACGGAAAACATAGAAAAATTTGAATTAGGCATAGCCGTACAAAAGCTTTATGATTTTATATGGGATGAATTTTGTGATTGGTATATAGAAATAGCAAAAGTAAATATGCAAAATAAAGAAAAAGCTTTAAGTACTAAAATGGTATTAGTGTGGGTATTGAGCGAATCTTTGAAATTACTTCATCCATTTATGCCGTTTATAACGGAAGAGATATGGCAAACCTTACCTCACGAGGGAGAAGCTATAATAATTTCAAAATATCCTGAGTATAGTGAAGATAGAAACTACAATAAATCCGAAATAGCTTTAAACAGTATAAAAGACGCTATAAAGGCAATTAGAAACAGACGTAGTGAAATGAACGTACAACCAAGCAAAAAAACAATGCTTTTTATATCAACAAAGGATAAAGATGTTTTTGAGAATTGTAAAGATATAATAAAAAAATTAGCTTATGCTAAGGAAATAGAAATTACCGATAATTATAATATGGAAAATACGGTAACAATAATTACGTCTAATGCTAAAATATATATACCTCTAGGTGAGTTAGTGGATATAAACGAGGAGCTTACAAGATTAAAAAAGGAGTTTGAGGAAACTGATAATTACTTAATTCAATCCAAAAAGAAATTAGAAAATCAGAATTTTATATCTAAAGCACCAGAAAAGGTAGTAAATGGTGTAAAGGATACAGTAAATAATCTGGAGAAAAAACTTAAAGAAATACAATTAGCTATTGAAAAACTTAATAAATAATATAAAAATAAAACAGCTGCAGTTGAGAAAACGTACTGTAGCTGTTTTAAAATTATAAATTTAGCCTTTAAAACTTATTTAACCAAATGAATCTACATACATCATTTTAGATGCTTTATTGATTTTTTTACTTATTATGTGGAAATGGAGTTATTGGTCTTGGTAGTGAACGTGCAATTTCTAGTGGGTGTCTGGTAAATACACCTGAATAAGGATAACTAGAATCATCAAAACTGTCATCTACACGTAACCAAGGATTGTCCGTAACGTCGTCTTGCACTGTTTCAACATTTTGAGCTATTGAACTTATTATTAGTGGTCTGTTAAAGTAATGTGTAATAGGCGTATATGCTGGTTTCGATGGTCTTACTAGATTACGCCCGATTTCCGAAGGATCAATATTGAATATAGGTGAAACGTAGCTAGTAAGTGGGGCATCAAAAAATGAAAAGCTACTAATAGTTGAATATGTGTGATTTTGATTTGGAGTATTTTCTTTTTTCATAGCAGAAGCATGATTATGAGCAAATGCTATTAAAGATATTGATAAAGCCAAGCTCAGTAATTTAAAATTTAGAATTTTTTTCACAGTTTATTTTATCTCCTTTAAAATTTGATTACTCAAGTACTATACATCATTTTAAACTACATTGCAATAATAAATTTCAAACCAAAAAAATCCCTACTGAAAAAATCAGTAAGGATGTTTTTTGGTTAGTGATTAGTTGCAACCGCAGCCGCAGCCATTGTCGTTACTATAAGTATTATTGTCACCGCAGCATACCAATAATATTACTATTAAAAGAATTATCCAACAACAACTGTTACCACCAAAAAAATTATTACACATAAGAGAATTCCTCCTTTAATTTGTTTACATTAACATACTATTGCAGAAGGAGAAAAACGGTTACAACATTTTGAAAAAAATTTTTTTATAACATAAAATGTGATATACTGGATTAAAATAAGTACTGATAATATGATAAAATAAATTTTTAGTTGTGATTTTTTATTTATTATAGTAAAATCTATTGGAATGAGATACATATTATTTGGGGGACGAGAAAGTTGGGAAGTAATACATACAATAACGAAAGTATATCATCGCTGAAGGGTGCCGACAGGGTTAGGAAACGTCCTGCAGTAATATTTGGCTCTGATGGGATAGAAGGCTGCGAACATTCTATATTTGAAATATTATCAAATTCAATAGATGAAGCAAGAGAAGGCCATGGCAATATAATAGAAATAACAAGATACGAAGATTTATCTATTGAGGTAGAGGACCACGGACGTGGTATACCTGTAGATTATAACAGTAAAGAAGAGAAATATAATTGGGAACTGGTTTTCTGTGAGCTCTATGCCGGAGGAAAATATAATAATAACGATGCACAAAATTATGAATATTCGCTGGGGCTTAATGGTTTAGGTTTATGTTCCACACAATACTCATCTGAGTATATGGATGTTGATATAAGGCGTGATGGCTTTAGATATACGCTCCACTTTGAAAAGGGAGAAAATATCGGTGGATTAAAAAAAGAAAAATATAAAGGAACAGATACAGGAACAAAAATACGTTGGAAGCCGGATTTAAACGTGTTTACAGATATAAACGTACCGATTGAATATTTTGAAGATATAATAAAAAGGCAAGCAATCGTAAATGCTGGACTAAAGTTTATATTAAGAAGTCAAGTGAATGATAAACTTGAAGAAAGTGAATTTTTATATGAAAATGGTATAGTAGATTACGTTAAAGAAATATCTAGCGAGGATACATTAACTCCAATACAAAATTGGCAGACAGAAAAAAAGGTTAGAGATAGAGAAGATAAACCGGAATATAAAGTAAAAATAAATATAGCAGTAACATTTTCAAATAAGATTCATATGGCGGAATATTATCATAATTCCAGTTGGCTAGAGCACGGGGGAGCCCCAGAAAAAGCCGTAAGGAATGCGTTTGTGGGACAAATAGATTCATATATAAAACAAGCAGGAAAATATAACAAAAATGAGAGTAAAATTAATTTTACGGACATAGAAGATTGTTTGATAATAGTAATATCATCGTTTTCCAGCATGACGTCATACGAAAACCAAACTAAAAAGGCAATTACGAATAAGGGAATACAAGATGCAATGACAGAAATGCTAAAGCATTGCTTAGAGGTATATTTCATAGAAAACCCATTTGAGGCTGAAAAAATAGCAGGACAAGTATTAGTAAACAAAAGAAGTAGAGAAGATGCAGAAAAAACACGTTTAAACCTCAAGAAAAAGCTAACGAGTAATATGGACATGACAAGCCGTATAGCAAAGTTTGTAGATTGTAGGAGTAAAGACGTAAAAGAAAGAGAGCTCTTTATAGTTGAGGGAGATTCTGCATTAGGAGCATGTAAACAGGCAAGAGACCCTAATTTTCAAGCCATAATACCAATAAGAGGTAAGATACTTAATTGTTTAAAAGCAGATTATAATAAAGTATTTAAAAACGAGATAATAATAGACTTACTTAAAGTATTGGGCTGTGGAGTACAAGTTAAGTCAGGAAAGATGAGTAAAGAACTTTCTTCATTTGATATAAATCTTTTGAGGTGGAATAAGGTTATATTGTGTACTGATGCCGATGTTGATGGCTTTCAGATAAGAACTTTGCTTTTAACTATGCTTTACAGATTAACTCCGAAATTAATAGATGCTGGTAAAGTGTTTATAGCTGAATCTCCTCTTTATGAAATAAATACGCAGAACCAAACGTATTTTGCGTATAACGAGAATGAAAAGGATAAATTCTTAAAGGAGATAGGTAATAATAAATATACGATACAGCGCTCAAAAGGATTAGGTGAAAATGAGCCGGACATGATGAGTTTAACAACAATGAATCCGTCAACAAGAAGGCTTATAAAAATAATGCCAGAAGATGCCAGAAAAACAGCGAGAATATTTGACATATTACTTGGAGATGACTTAACGGGAAGAAAAAAATATATAATTGAAAATGGACACTTATATATGGATGATATAGATTTAAGTTAATGTTTTTATAAGAAGAGTAAAAAATGAAGGTGAATTATATGCCAAGAAAGAAAAGGACAAGTGGGGGCAAAACTGGAATTCCTAAAGCTAATGGAATTATAGAAGGAGCCGGAGAAGTAGTAGAACAGAAGATAGTAAATACAATAGAGCAAAACTATATGCCTTATGCTATGAGCGTAATAATGTCGAGAGCAATACCGGAGATAGACGGATTTAAACCGTCGCATAGAAAATTGCTTTATACAATGTATAAAATGGGATTATTAGGTTCAGCAAGAACAAAATCGGCAAATATTGTTGGACAAACTATGAAATTAAATCCTCATGGAGATAGTGCGATTTACGATACAATGGTAAGATTGAGTAGAGGATACGAAGCTCTACTTCATCCTTATGTTGATTCGAAAGGTAATTTTGGTAAATTTTATTCAAGAGATATGGCATGGGCAGCATCAAGATATACGGAAGCTAGGCTAGATGATATATGTAAGGAATTGTTCGGCGATATAGAAAAAAACACAGTAGATTTCGTGGATAATTACGATAATACCCTAAAGGAGCCAACGCTGTTACCGGCGAGCTTTCCTTCAGTTTTAGTAAACGCTAATACTGGAATAGCCGTAGGAATGGCGAGTTCTATATGTCCATTTAATTTGAGAGAAGTATGCGATACAACAATAAAACTTATAAAAAATCCCAATTATAGTATTATTAATAGTCTTATAGCTCCAGACTTTCCGGGTGGAGGCAAAATAATATATGAAAAAAGTAAGTTAAGAGAAATATATAAAACTGGACGCGGAGGAATAAAGGTTCGTTCTTGCTATACATACGATAAAGAATCGCATTGCATAGATATAACAAGTATACCTCCAACAACAACCAGCGAAGCGATAATAGACAAAATAATAGAATTAGTTAAGGCAGGAAAGATTAAAGAGATAGCAGATATAAGAGATGAAACGGGTCTTGATGGGTTGAAAATAACGATAGACCTAAAAAGAGGTTTTGATGCAGATAAGTTAATGAATAAGCTTTATAGATTAACTCCGCTTGAGGATACTTTTTCATGTAACTTTAATGTACTTATCAATTACACCCCAAAGGTAATGGGAGTAAAAGAACTTTTGAACGAGTGGATAAAATTCAGAACAGGCTGTATAGAAAGAAGAACAAAATACGATTTAGACAAGAAAAAATCCAAATTACATCTTTTAAAGGGACTAGGTAAAATACTTTTAGATATAGATAAAGCAATAGAGATAATTAGAAATACCAAAGAAGAGTCCCAAGTAGTAAACAACTTGATGATAGGTTTTGAACTCGATGAAATACAAGCAGAATACGTAGCAGAAATAAAGTTAAGACATTTAAATAGAGAATATATAATCAAAAGAACAAATGATATAGAACAATTAGAAAAAGATATAAAAGAACTTCAAAATATACTTGATAACGACACAGAAATAAAGAATATAATAATAAGTGAATTAAAGAACGTAGCGGAAAAATATGGGCAACCAAGAAAAAGTATGCTTATAGATATTGAAGATATAGAACAGCCCGAAGAAATAGATGATACTCCGGATTATCCTGTAATATATTTTTTTACTTCAGAAGGCTACTTCAAAAAAATTACACCGCAATCCCTACGTATGAGTGGAGAACATAAGTTAAAAGAGGGAGACAAAATAATACAAACGCAAGAGGGAATGAATAAATCTGATATATTATTTTTTTCAGATAAGTGCAGGGTATATAAAGCAAAGGGATATAATTTCCCGGATACTAAAGCCAGTGTAATGGGAGAATACGTAGCGGCCAAAATGCAAGCAGAAGAGGGCGAATCCCTTGTATATATGGCTATAACGTCTGATTATAGCGGATTTATGTTATTCTTCTTTGAGGACGGCAAGGTAGCGAAAATAGAGATGAGTGCATATTACACTAAAACGAACCGAAAGAAGCTTGTAAAAGCGTATGGAGATAAATCACGTTTAGTAGGTGTATTTTATTGTAAAGAAGATAAAGAATATATACTAAAAGCTTCAACGGGTAAAATATTACTTTTCGATAGCTCAAGAATATCTATAAAATCTGTAAAGAATTCTTTAGGAGTATGCGTAATGAACATAAGAAAAGGACATAAGCTATTAAGCGTTGAAGAGTATAGTAAGGAAAAGTTAAGTAATCCTAAAAGATATATACCGAAGAATATTCCGTCAGCGGGATTTTTAGTAGACACAGAGGAAATACAAGGTGAACAATTGAGGCTTGATTAGATAATATAAGGGAGAGAAATTAAGTGAAAAGAGTATTTTTAATTGTCTTGGATAGTGTTGGAATAGGCGAAATGCCCGATGCTGCAAATTATGGAGATGAGGGAAGTAATACCTTAAAGGCGTGTTTTAATACAGGTAAATTAGATATACCATTTATGAAAGAATTAGGTATATTTAATATTGATGGCATAGATTATGGAGAAAAAATTCAAAATCCAAAAGCAAGCCTTGCGAGGATGAAAGAAAAATCAAAAGGTAAAGATACAACAACAGGGCATTGGGAGATAGCAGGAATAACATCAGAAAAGCCTATGCCTACTTTTCCAAATGGATTTCCGAATGAAATAATAGAAAAATTCGAAAAGGCAACGGGAAGAAAAGTACTTTGTAATAAGCCTTATTCAGGAACAAAAGTAATTGAAGATTACGGTAAGGAAAGTATAGAAACAGGGGCATTAATAGTATATACGTCTGCCGACAGCGTATTTCAAATAGCTGCACATGAAGCTTATGTTCCGATTGAAAAACTTTATGATTATTGTAAAATAGCAAGAAATATATTAACCGGAGACTATGCCGTAGGCAGAGTAATAGCTCGCCCGTTTATTGGGGAATATCCAAACTATAAAAGAACGACTAATAGGCATGATTTTTCCTTAAAGCCACCGTCAAGTACAATGTTAGATAAGATGAAAGAAAATAATTTAGATGTTATAGCCGTAGGCAAAATAAATGATATATTTGCGGGATGTGGAATAACGGAAGCAATAAAAACTACAGGCAATATTGACGGTATGAATAAAACCATAGAGATTTCTAAAAAAGATTTTGAGGGCTTATGTTTTGTAAACTTAGTAGATTTCGATATGCTATACGGTCACAGAAATGATGTAGAGGGCTACACAAAAGCCTTAAATGAATTCGATAAGCAATTAAGGATACTTAATGAGAACTTAAGGGATGAAGATATAGTAATAATAACGGCGGATCATGGCTGTGACCCAACTACTGCATCTACGGATCATTCAAGAGAATATACTCCAATGATAGCATTTGGTCATAAAATAAAAGAGGGAGTAAATCTTGGGACAAGAAATAGCTTTTCGGATATAGCAGATACGATACTTGAATATTTCAATTTGGGTAAGAATTTATATAGTAAATCATTTCTTGATGATATAGCCAAGTAAGAACATGAAAAGCTGAAAGAGGTAAAAGAGTGCAAAAAATGGAAATAGGTAGAGAAAAGGCAATATTATGGACAAAGAAAATAATTATTTGTTTTATAAGTATAATTGCTTTGGGAGTATCAATAGGAATAAATATTAGTGCTGCGCTAGGAGCGGATCCCATATCTGTATTATTTGACGGTTCAAGTAATATAACGGGAATGGAATTGGGGTTAATAACGAATATTATAAATATTACGTTAACGATAATTGTGCTGTTTGTAGATAGAAAGTATATAAATATTGGGACGTTAATATATGTATTGTCGTTAGGAATGTCAATAGAATGGGGAACAGCGATATATGATTTGCTTGTACCCACAGATAATTTTGTAGGCAAATTGATTATATCGTTAATAGGATGCTTATTGGCTTTTGTGGCACTTGGAGCATACGTAGCAATAAATATAGGAGTAGATGCGTGGTCGGCAATAGCTCTAATAATAAGTAAAAGAACAGGGAAGCAATATAGAACAATAAGAATGTTATTTGATTTTGTATGCATGATACTTGGATATTTTTTAGGTGGAACTGTGGGGATAGTTACGATATTTTCGGCCTTTGCAGGAGGTCCTTTAATACAAAAGGCTACAGAAATTCTTGACAAGATGTTTACTAAGGTGTTACAATCGAAAAAGGCGTAAAAATAAGGAAATTTGTAAATAAAAATAAAAAAATATAGGGGGAAATAATATGTCCAGCGTACCAACGCCACATATTTCAGCAAAATTAGGGGAAATAGCAAAAACAGTGTTAATGCCAGGAGATCCATTAAGAGCTCAATTTATAGCAGAAAATTACTTAACAGATGTGAAATGCTTTAATAAAGTGAGAAATATGCTAGGTTTTACGGGTAAGTATGGTGATAAGGAAGTATCTGTAATGGGCGGAGGAATGGGAATGCCGTCTGTAGGGATATATACTTATGAATTATTTAATTTTTATGGAGTAGAAAGTATAATAAGAATAGGTACAGCCGGAGCTATTGCGGATAATGTTGACTTAAGAAATGTTGTCTTAGGAGTAGGAGCATGTACAAATTCAAATTATGCTTCTCAGTATAAGTTACCAGGAACATTTGCTCCAATAGCTAATTATGAGTTAGTAAAGTGTGCTCAGGAAACAGCTGAAAAAATGGGAATAAAAGCTGTGGTAGGCAATATATTATCCTCAGATGATTTTTATAGTGATGATAGCGAAGCACTGCTTAAGTGGAAGAAGATGGGAATATTAGCTGTAGAGATGGAAGCGGCAGCTTTATATATGAACGCAGCAAGAGCAGGTAAAAAGGCACTTTGTATGTTGACGATATCAGATTGTCCGTTTAAGGGAACCAGCTTGTCTTCTGATGAAAGACAGTCAGGGTTTACGGATATGATGAAAATAGCTTTAGAAATAGCTTAGATTAGAGTAAATTATAAAAAATAAGAGATTTTATTTTGGAGGAAGAACATGAAAAGAGTAATGGCACTTACATTGTTCTTGGCAATGATAATTTCTACGGCAGGATGTAGTATAAAAACAGGACTCGAGGACGAGGAAAAGAAATTTACAGTTGCAATGGTTACAGATACAGGTGGAGTAAATGACCAATCATTTAATTCATCTGCGTGGGAAGGTATGAGTAAATTTGCTGAAAATACTGGTTCAAAGGCTAGATATATTGAATCTTCACAGGCATCTGATTATCTTGTCAATATTGACAGATTAGCAGATGAGAATTGTGATTTAATATGGGGAATAGGTTTTGCTCTTTCTGACGTAGTTCAAAGAGCTGCTAAAACTAATCCTGAATTAAATTATGCGATAGCTGACTATTCTTTTGGAGATAAGACGCCTGAAAATATAACAGGTGTATTTTTCCGTGCGGAGGAGTCAGCTTTTGTTGTAGGATTTATAGCGGGAATGACTACAAAAACAGATAGCGTAGGATTTGTAGGAGGAATAAAGGGTTCTGTAATAGACCAGTTTGAATATGGTTATAGAGCGGGAGTTGTTTATGCTTCAAAGCTTAGAGGTAAAAGCATTAATATAAGAGTGCAATATGCAGAAAGCTTTAGCGATGCAGCAAAGGGAAAGGCAATAGCTTCATTAATGTATTCTAATGGATGCGACGTAGTACTGCACGCAGCCGGAGGAGCAGGAGTTGGAGTTATCGAAGCTGCGAAAGAGGCAGGAAAATTTGCGATAGGGGCAGACTTAGACCAAAGTTATTTGGCACCGAATAATGTGTTAACATCTGCGATGAAAAACGTTGGTAAAGCAGTGGAAATAGTTTCTACGAAGGCATTAAGTGGTGAAAAAACAGGTGGAAAGGATTTATCCTTTGGTATAAAAGAAGATTGTGTTGGAATACCTGATGAGAATCCGAATGTAGCTCCCGACGTAGTTCAAAAAGCAAAAGAGCTTGAAGAAAAGATTGGAAGCGGAGAGATAAAGCCTCCGAATAATTTGGAATCATATAACGAATTTATTAAAGCAATAAATGTTAAGAAATAAGATAATTTTTGTTTTGACTGGAGGTTTTTAAGCTTGGATATAAGTAATGAATACGCAGTCCAAATGAGGGGAATAGAAAAATCTTTTGGAACATATAAGGTTCTTGATGATATAAATATAGACGTAAAAAAAGGCACTGTACACGCAATACTTGGAGAAAACGGAGCCGGTAAAAGTACGCTCATGAATATACTTTATGGTATGTATCACGCTGATGCCGGAGAGATTTATCTTAACGGAGAAGCAGTAAATATAAAGAATCCTAGTATGGCAATAAAGCATGGAATAGGAATGGTGCATCAGCATTTTATGCTGGTTGATAAATTTACGGTGACACAGAATATAATTTTAGGTAATGAAACAGCAAATGCGTTTGGCATAATAAATATGAAAAAAGCCAGAAAAGACGTAATAAAAATAGTTGAAAAATATGGCTTGAAAGTAGACCCAGATGCAAGAATAGAGGATATATCTGTAGGAATGCAACAAAGAGTAGAGATACTAAAGGCACTTTACAGAGGCGTTGATTTACTGATACTCGACGAACCGACAGCTGTACTTACTCCAATGGAGATAGAAGAACTTATAGATATAATGCGTAATCTTATAAACGATGGCAAGACGATTATAATAATTACGCATAAACTTAAGGAAATAAAAGCTTCATCTGACGATTGCACAGTGATAAGAAAAGGTAAGGTTATAGATAGAGTAAAGGTTAAGGATGAAAGTAAGCAAAGCCTTGCTGAAAAGATGGTTGGCAGAAAAGTAAGATTAGTAGTAGAAAAAACTCCGGCAAATCCTGGGGGAAAAATTTTTGAAATAAATGATTTAAGAGTAAAATGTGCAAGGGGAATAGAAACCGTAAAGGGATTATCACTTTCTATAAGAAAAGGTGAAATTTTTGGTATAGCAGGAATTGAAGGAAATGGACAAAAAGAGTTAGTAGAAGCTATAACGGGAGTAAGACAAGTTGAATCAGGTACGATAAAGATTAACGGCAAAGAAATACAAAATACAGGTACACGTAATGTTATAGATAATAAAATATCTGTAATACATGAGGATAGGCATAGATATGGAGTAGTACTTGATTTCAGCGTAGCAGATAATGCGATATTAGAAAATTATAGGAAAGCACCATTTTGTAAGAATGGGTTTTTAGATTATAATGCACGTGATAGATTTACAGAAGAACTCATAAAAGAATATAATATTAAACCTGAAAGATGTAAGGGTACAAGAATAAGAAGATTATCGGGAGGAAACCAACAAAAATTAGTAGTTGGCAGAGAAGTAGCCAATAATCCTGATTTGCTAATTGCCGTACAGCCAACAAGAGGTTTAGACGTTGGAGCAATAGAATTCGTGCATAAAACCTTAGTAAGATTAAGAGACGAGGGCAAGGCAATACTTTTGATATCATTAGAATTAGACGAGGTAATGGATGTATCAGATACAATATCTGTAATATACGACGGAAGTATAACCGGAATATTTAATCAAAAAGAAGCCGATGAGCAAAAAATAGGGCTACTTATGGCTGGAGGTAAAGAAAATGACGAGAATGCTTAAGATATTAAAAAAACCAGTCACGTGTATGTTAATAGCAATATTTTGTGGCTTTGTTGTGTCTGCATTAATACTTTTTGCAACGGGTTACAACCCAACGCAATCGTTGGCGATAATGTTCAACGCAGTATTTTCAAGGCCAAAGTTTATAACAAACGTAATAATTAAAAGTACACCAATAATATTAACAGGTTTAAGCGTAGCATTTGCATTTAGAACAGGATTATTTAACATAGGAGCAGAAGGACAGTATATAGCAGCAACAATAGCATCAACCGTAGTTGGCATTAGTCTAGATTTGCACCCAATATTACAAATACCGATAGTAATTTTATCAGGAGTACTTGTTGGAGCGTTATGGGGAGCATTTATAGGATTCTTAAAAGCAAAGTTTGGTATACATGAGGTTATAACGAGTATAATGCTTAACTGGACAACATTATATTTAAATAATTACGTAGCAAATTCTGCGAGATTTCATAAACCGGAAAGTGATGGAACATATCCGATAAATGATTCTGGCCTTACGATGATATTATATAATTGGAAATTTTCAGAAGAGGGAAGAAGTTTCTTAAAAAATAATCAAACTCTTAATGATATATTACTTAAAACGGATTTGAATATAGGTTTTATAGTTGCAATAATAGCTGCAATTATTGTTTGGGTATTGTTATATAAAACAAGCAAGGGATACGAATTAAGAACAGTAGGATTAAACCCACATGCGGCAAAATATGCAGGAATAAGCGTAAATAGAAGTATAGTATTTTCGATGCTTATAGCCGGAGCTTTATCTGGACTTGCAGGGGCATTATATGTAACAGGTTCATCTTCGCATAATATACATGTTTTATCCATGTTTGAAAATAATGGTTTTAATGGTTTAGCAGTAGCATTGATAGCGAGTAGTTCACCTATTGGATGCATATTTGCGGGACTAATGTTTAGCGGATTAATATATGCCGGGCAATCATTACAGTTTAAAACGGGAGCACCATCCGAGATAGTGAACATAATGATAGGAACAATAGTATTTTTCGTAGCACTTACTCAGATAATACCAGTAATTGCAGACAAATTTACAAGAAGGAGAAGTGAACATGTTAAATAATATACTAATAGCAATAGGAATAACATTAATGTATTCATCTCCACTTGTATTTTCGGCAATAGGTGGAGTAATATCTGAACGCTCCGGAGTTACGAATATTGGTATAGAAGGCATGATGAGCATAGGGGCTTTCACGGGTGCTGCTGTTGGATATTATACAGGGAATCCGTGGTTCGGTCTAATGTGTGCAGGTTTGGCAGGAGGTTTACTTGCATTACTTCACGCTGTTGCTTCTATAACATTTAGAGCAGACCAGACTGTTTCTGGTATAGCAATAAATCTTATTGGACCGGGAGTAGCATTATTTCTTTCAAGGCTATATTTCGATGGAACTACAATGACAAAACCTGTAACTAATAAATTACCTAAAATATTTGATTTAATGGGAATAAATAATGATGCACTAAACAGCATTAACGTTGACATTACGGTAATAATAGCATTTTTGCTGGTATTGTTAACATGGTTTGTTATGTATAAAACAAAGTGGGGATTGAGAATAAGAGCATTAGGTGAACATCCCGCGGCTGTAGATACATTGGGAGTTTCAGTTTATAG
Organism: uncultured Ruminococcus sp.; assembly: GCA_902796915.1. Classification (GTDB taxonomy): domain Bacteria; phylum Bacillota; class Clostridia; order Oscillospirales; family Acutalibacteraceae; genus RUG14215. Next base: position 4,153 of record CADBQS010000065.1, on the reverse strand, counting down.
GTCGAGGTATGCATGCGTAATTATATCAGGAATATTATCAGGTATAGGTGGAGCCTCTGTAACTCTTGCAATTATTTCACAGTTTACAACCACAGCCATAAGCGGACAAGGCTTTATAGCCTTAGCTGCAGTAATATTTGGTAAGTGGAGACCATGGGGCGCATATTTAGCATGTTTATTATTTGGATTTGCTCAAGCATTGGTAGTACTTTTGGGAGGCGGAGCAGTTTCAGTACCTTCGGATATTTTGGCAATGCTGCCGTATGTTTTAACAATATTAGTATTAATAATATTTGTTGGACGTTTATCGGCTCCAAAGGCATCAGGAAAACCGTATGAAAAGGGAGCAAGATAATAAAAATAAAATAATAAGGTGATTTAATTGAATATGAGAGAAATACTTAATAGGGTAGATCATACGTTATTAGCACAAACAGCAACGGAAAAAGAAATAAAAAATATATGTAATGAGGGTATGGAATACGGGGTTGCATCTGTGTGCATACCCGCATCGCATGTAAAAATGGCGAAGGAATATGTTGGAGATAAACTTCCTGTGTGTACAGTAATTGGATTTCCGAATGGATATAGTACAACTGAATCCAAAGTTTTTGAAACTAAAGATGCATTAAATAATGGTGCAGACGAAATAGATATGGTAATAAATTTAGGTTGGGTAAAGGATAAGTTTTATAATAAGGTACAAGATGAGATAGAGAAAATAAAAAATACTTGTAAGGATAAAATATTAAAAGTTATAATCGAAACCTGCTTACTTACTAACGATGAAAAAATGGAGATGTGCAAGATAGTAACGAAATCAGGGGCGGATTTTATAAAAACATCTACAGGATTTTCTAAAGCCGGAGCGACGTTTGAAGATATAAAATTATTTAAGGATAACGTAGGAAAAAATGTAAGAATAAAAGCAGCCGGTGGTATTGGAAGTTTAGAGGATGCGAAGCAATTTATAGATTTAGGAGCAGATAGATTAGGTACAAGTAGAATAATAAAATTAATAAATGCATAATAATCAAGATAGGAGATTTTATTAGTGAGGATATATGACGTCATAGCGAAGAAGAGAGATGCTAAAGAATTAACTGAAGAAGAAATTAAATTTTTTATAGATGGCTACGTTAAAGGAAACATAGCAGATTACCAGATGTCTGCATTACTTATGGCTATATATCTTAATGGAATGAGCTATAAAGAAACGGCTATATTAACGAATTGTATGGCACATTCAGGTGAAATGATAGATTTATCCTCAATAAATGGAATAAAGGTAGATAAGCACAGTACAGGTGGCGTGGGAGATAAAACAACGTTAATAATATCGCCAATAGTAGCAGCGTGTGGCGTACCAGTAGCGAAGATGTCCGGTAGAGGGCTTGGTCATACAGGTGGAACGATAGATAAAATGGAATCGATTCCTGGTATGAAAATAGCTATTGAGAAAGAAAGATTTTTTGAAATAGTAAAAGAAGTAGGATTGAGTGTAGTAGGACAATCTGGGAACCTTGTACCTGCGGATAAAAAAATTTATGCACTTAGGGATGTAACGGCAACTGTTGAAAGTATACCATTGATTGCATCAAGTATAATGAGTAAAAAGATAGCGGCTGGTTCTGACCGTATACTTTTAGATATAAAAGTAGGAAGCGGAGCTTTTATGAAAACTAAAGAGGATGCAATAGAGCTGGGCAAGACGATGGTTGCAATAGGAGAAAAAGTAGGACGTGAAACCGTAGCAATAATAACTGATATGGATAGACCATTAGGCAAAGCGATAGGTAATTCATTAGAAATATCAGAGGTATGCGAAGTATTAAAAGGAAGAGGCCCAGAGGATTTAAGGCAAATATGCATTGAATTATCGGCAAATATGCTGTATTTAGCGAATAAAGGAACTTTAGATGAATGCAGAAGTATGGCAATAAAAGTATTAGATAATGGCGAAGCATTTGAAAAACTCAAAGCGATGGTGTTAGCACAGGGTGGAGATGTATCTGTACTTGAAGATAATAGTAAATTTGCTAAGGCAAAAATCAAAGGTGAGTTAATTAGCGAAAAAGACGGATATATATATTCCATAGATACAGAAAAATGTGGAATATCAGCAATGGTAATGGGAGCAGGAAGAGAGAAAAAGGATAGTATTATAGATTACAGTGCAGGTATAGTATTTAATAAAACTATAGGAGAGTATGTAAATAAGGGAGATGTAATTGCATATCTTTATTGTTCTGATGAAGAGAAATTAAAGCAAGGTAAAAAAATACTTAGTGATTCAATAAAGATAAATGACATAGCACCGAATATTGTACCGTTAATACAAGCTAGAATAACTAAAGATAAAATAGAAAAATTTTAGTATTATATTGAATAAAATAAAGAATATCAATATTTAATTGGATATTGATATTCTTTGTCTTTTTATATTATCCGCTCGTGGCGAAGCTGGATATTGCAACAGATTCCGATTCTGAAGGATGGGGATTTAAATCGCTCTAGGTGGACCGATTGAGAAGATTAGTTAGAGTTTTGTAGAAATTATAAATTTTTCCAAAAATATATTGACACACATATATATAATAGAGATTGTAGTGATTACTATAAATATATATTTATTAAAAAATGTATTTAAAATAGGAATTTAGAATAAAATGAAGATATGAAAGATAAGGCTGATGTAACAAATTTGAAACTTAAACGGTCTTATTTATCTTCTTCATTAAGAAAGGGTGAAATATAATGAAGGCAAGAAATAAATTTTTAAGTTTTGTTTTAGCATTTACTTTTATTTATATTTTAAATCCATTTTGCATATGTGCGGCTTCTGAAGCAAATAAATTCGACGATGAGTTATCGTTTGTTGCAATTATAAAAAATGAAGCACCATACATAGAAGAATGGATAGAATTTCACAAGTTAGTTGGGGTTAGTAAATTCTATATTTACGATAATGAAAGTGAGGATAATTTAAAAGATGTATTAAAAAAATACATAGACAGCGGAGAAGTTGTTTATAAATATTATCCTGGAAAATGTAAGCAAAATGCTGCTTATACAGAAGCAGTTAATGATTATAAGAATAAAACTAGGTATATGGGATTTATAGATATAGATGAATTTGTTATTCCAACACAGGCAGATAATCTAGTTAAAGTTATAGATGATGTATTGAGTAAAGACAAAAATGCTGCTGGATTAGCGATTAATTGGAGAGTTTATGATTCGTCTGGATTTAAAGAAAAGCCTAAGGGATTAGTAACAGAAAATTATAGAAATAGGGGTGAAGATGCTTGGAGAATTAATATCCATGTGAAGACTATATGCAATCCAAGATTAGTATCGCATTTTTGCAATCCACACTTTGCAATATACAAATCTCCATACTATGCTGTAAATGAAAACGGAAAAAAAGTAGATCAGTGGCACAATGACGAGAATACATGCAAAAAAGTTAGAATTAATCACTATTTTTCTAAATCATTTAATGAGTTTGTTGCTAAAAGAAATAGGGGTAGAGCAGATATATTACAAATGCGTGGAATGGAGGAATTTGCTCAACATGATAAAAATGATGTTTACGATTATATAATGGAACCTTATGTTAATAAATTAAAGCAAAAATTAAAAGTTAGATAAACTTTTCAATTTATAAGATTGTTTTATAATTAATAAGTATAACGTAATATTTTATGTAAAATAGTATTGAATAAAATAATCAAATATGATAAAATAAAGGATACCCATATTTAATTGGATATTCTTTATTTTTTATATTATCCGTCCGTGGCGAAGCTGGATATCGCAACAGATTCCGATTCTGGAGGCCGGGGGTTCAAATCCCTCCGGGCGGACCAGTCTGACGTTCCATAAGGGGCATGAAAATGTTTTATGGAATGTCGCTTTTATTTTAGGTTGTTTGTTAAAGTTCATTTAGCAAGCAACTTATTTTTTGCCTTATTTTATTTTCATCTACTGAAATCAATCTCACATTATACTTTGGCAGAATTACATCGATTAAATTTCCGACTTCTACATGATTCCGACCCAATCTTGGTGTTAAGATATAAATATGGACACGAAAAGTCGAACAAAAGAAAGAAAAAGGAGTAAAAATAATGGGAAGAAAACAAAAATC
>CADBQS010000064.1 GCA_902796915.1 uncultured Ruminococcus sp. | reverse complement strand
GCTTTTATTTGATTGTTTTCATTTTTACATCTTTCACACTTCATACCTCTTATTATATCACAAATTTTCTCTTTGGGTACTCCCAAATTTCTTTGCCCATAGCACTAGTGCTATCTGTAATGTTCCCCTGAACATCTACTTTAAGTAACTCTGTTTTTGCTATTATTTTCGCCATAATAATCAATCCTTTCAATAATTTTTATGTAATATTTTAAATTACACAAAAATTATATCAAAAAAAAAGCAAGTATTTTTATGGACACGTTTATAATTTAAGCATGTTTTTATATAAAATCAACATATTCAAAACAATATTTAAAACAAAAAGAAGATTTCAAATGATAAAAAGTATTTATAAAATATAAATTCAACTTTTTAATCTTAAAAATCTTCTTTTGCTATTTTATATTAATTTATTTAGTGTTATGCATATAGTTTTATAATTAAAATAATTTACCATTCCAGGTTTTGCACCACTGGGCTTTTTTACGTTACTTATTTGTGTATAATCAACTGCTACGTTTGATGAAAATCTCGCCTTACTATTTAATGCACACAAATTAGCTGCGTATAATATTGTATCATTCGAAGGAATCTTTCCTTCAGTAATTATGACCGCATGACTACCCGGAACATTTTTCACATGAAACCATAAATCATTTTTTTTAGCTATCTTGAAAGTTAGCATATCGTTTTGCTTACTATTATTTCCTACAAGTATTTTAAAGCCTTCTGGAGAAAAATGTTCATCTGGCGAAGATGGCTTAACTTTAATTTTATTGCCGGATTTATTCCGTTTGATATATCCTTCTTTTTCCAATTCTATTTTCATTTCTTCAATTACAGAGTCAGATTCTGCTCTCGATAAAAAATCAAGTATACTTTCTAAATAATTAATGTCATTCTTAGATTTCGTAATTTCATCACTAATAACTTTTTCTGCATTACATAACTTTTTATATTTTTTATAATACTTTTGTACATTTTCAGAGCCATCTAAACGAGAATCGAGTTTTACTATTATTTCTTTATTATCTTTTTCATAAAAATTTTTTAACTTTATTTCAGTCATTCCTCTTTTTAACTTATAAATATTTGATAATAATAAATCCCCATAAATTTTATAAATTTCCTTATTACTGCAATCTTCTAGCTCTTTTTTTTGAGATTCTATTTTATTTCTATATCTCATAATTAATCTATCTACTTTTTTTGTAAGACTATTATTCTTGTTCTTTATCCTTTCTAACCTGTCCTTTTCATAATAAAATTCATCTAATAAAGAAGAAAAAGAATTATATTCAATTAATGATTTATCTTCCCCTAAATTCAAAAAACTTACATCATAATTTTGTCTACTATCATTATATATTTTACATGGCTTCCCCGCAACTTTCTTTATTATATCAATTAAATTCCTTAAACCAATTAAAAGTTTGCTCTTTTCTTCATCAGAAATATTACTTAATTTTATATCTTCTTTATTTATATTAAATTTTATAACTTGATTAAAAATATTAGAAGATATTCCTTGTATTTTAGAACATAACAATTTATGTACTTCTACATCTGATTTTTCCGACATAATCTCTTCAAGAAATAAAGTATTTGTAGTATCTAATATGCAAATCTTACTTTGTTTAGGCGGATACTGATAATTTAATCCAGGTAAAATCAACCTTTTAGAAGACATATCTGAATCTACCCTTCTAATAGCTTCAATTATTTTATTATTATTATCAATAAGTATTATATTACTATATTTCCCCATTATCTCTAACGCTAAAGTAAGATTTACAGTGTCCCCTAATTCATTTTTAGATTCAAAATCAAAGTATACTGCTCTCTCTAGTCCTATCTGTCTTATATTTATTAATTTTGCTGAAGTTAATTTTTTTCTTAATAGCATACAAAACATTGGGGGGTTCTGAGGGTTTTCTACACTATACTTGGTTATATGAACTCTTGGAAAATTACTATTAGAACATAATAATAATTTAAAATTCGATTTTATACTTCTTAAATTTAGAATTATTTCATATTTACTAGGTTGATATATCTTATCTACTCTACTACCTAATATATTTTCTTCTAATTCTTTTTTTATATGCCTTAAAAAAGCTCCGTCAATAGGCATATTATCACTCCTAGCTTATATACTTTATTTTATCATTAAAACATAGTGATTTACTAAATTTTACATTACTAAATTTTTTAGAAAGCATCTTTACAAGCCTTTCTATAACTACATCCTCAGTTTTGAAATGCCCTGCATCTACTACTGTAATATTAAAATCATTAGCTTCTAATATTTGATTATGTTTAATCTCTCCAGTCACAAATGCCTCTGCTCCACATTTAAAAGCATCTTTAACTAAATCTCCTCCTGCTCCGGAGCATACAGCTACTTTATTTATTTTTTCGTTTTGTTCTGTATAACGAACACCTTCACACTTCAGCTTATCCTTCACATAGTATGCAAACTCTTTACTATTCATAGCTTTATCTAACCTACCTACCAAACCTAATGGTATATTATATCTAATTGCCTTATCTTCAAATACGTCAAATGCTGGTTCTTCATAAGGATGTACGGATTTCATAGCACTTATTACATTTTTAGTATCACATTTTTTACATATCATCTCAATCTTTATTTCATCTGTAATCTCATATTTATTCGGCTTTCCTATAAATGGATTTGAATCCTTTCCACATAAATACTTACCTAATCCAAACGATGAAAAACTACATTTGGAGTAATCGCCTAACTCTCCAGCTCCATTTTCAGACATTTTTTCAATTATAATAGACTCATATTCCTTAGGAGCAAATACAACTATCTTATTATAATATTCTTTTTTATATATTGATAATGGATGTATATTATTTAATTCTAAAGCATCTGCAAGACACGTATTTACTCCTTCGTCCGCCATGTCTAAATTAGTGTGAGCACAAATAGCACTTATTTCACTGTTTGCAAGCATATAAGGTACACTATTTGAATTAATATATTTTAATGGTTTAAATATTATCGGATGATGACTTATTATTAACTGTATATCATTATTCGAAGCCTCTTTCACTACTTCTTTTGTAATATCAAGAGATATCATAACATTTCTTACGTCCTGTTCCATATCTCCTACTAGTAAACCACAATTATCAAAATCCATAGCTGAATTAAATGGTGCAAGTTTATCTAAATATTTATATATGTCTTTAACCTTAGTCAAAATTTTCTCTCCTTACTCTAATTATTTAAATATTTACTCAAATATTCTATCACTTTCTCAATTCTTCTTACATTAGAATAATTTTGTTTTATCTCCTCCCCTTTCTTTCTATTTTTCAAGTCTTTGATCTGATTATTTATATAAATTAAAGTATCTTTATTTAAATTATTTTCCAGTAATTTTCCAACAAAGTAATACTCATCACAGTAATTATTTTCTTTACCTGTATATTCACAATTCATCACAGTATATACTTTATTGTCAGATAAAACAGCTACTTCTTCGTTAATTTCATACCCATTTTTAGATAAGTATACCCTTAAATTCATATCAGATGACATAGGATTTAATATCAATTTTTTACTTTTTATCCATTCCGTATCTTCTATAATTTTAGCAATTAGTTCTCCACCCATACCAGCTATGATTATCTCATCTACCTCACCCTCATTTATACCTTTCAATCCATCAGAAATTCTAGTTTCTATGATAGATGAAACTTCATATTTATCAATATTTTTTTTAGCTCTTTCAAGTGGCATCAAATTTATATCGCATGCTATTGCTTTGGATATTCTCCCCATCCTCGCGAGCCAAATCGGTAAATAAGCATGGTCTGTTCCAACATCAACTATACTTGCATTTGGATTTATCATGTTAGCACACATTTGCAGCCTAGGGCTTAATTTAAATAATCTCTTACATTTCATGTAAATTTCTCCTGCTAAGTTTATTAATCTTATAAAAACACGGAAACTTTTTGGTTTCCGTGCAATTTTATCTATATTAATTTTCTTCAATTTCCTTTTGATTTAATTCAATATATTCATTTATTTCTTCTAGCAAAACATCCACATCTATTCCATGAACTTCACATGCTTCCGCTATTGTTTCTGCTCTAGCTGATGGACAACCCAAACAATGCATACCAATATCTAAAAATATTTCTGATGTTGTTTCATCTATATCTAATACGTCTTCAATAATAGTGTCTTTCGTTACCTTATTCATTTAATTAAATACTCCTTATAAATTATATTCATATAATATTTTAATATAAAAAAGCACCATAGTCAACTATGATGCTCAAAATAATTTTACTTTCACAACTCAAATTACATATTTACATAACTGAATCGCTAGAAACATTTGATTGAGATGAACCTTCTTGTTCTTCTTTCATCTTTGCAAAACACGTGCTGCAATAAACTGGACGGTCTTCACGTGGTTCAAAAGGAACTTTTGCTTCTCCTCCACATGATGCACATGTTGCTGTAAATAGCTTACGTTCCACTCTGTTTGCATTCTTACGTGCTTCACGGCATTCCTTGCATCTCTGAGGCTCATTTTCAAAGCCTTTCTCCGCATAGAATTCTTGTTCACCTGCTGTAAACACAAATTCTTTGCCACATTCTTTGCAAGTAAGGGTTTTGTCTTCGTACATTTGCTTTACCTCGCTTTGGATTATTTTTTGCCCCAGGACGGGTTTGCACCGACACCTCTGAATTTAAACAACGCTCTACTACACTAAGCTACTTGGGCTTAACTAAAACTTGTTTTATTATATACCATTTATTATTATATGTCAACTCCCTTTTAAAAATTTATAAAATGTATTTACCATACATAAAAAATAACAGAAAATCTATAATAAAGTTAATATGGAATCAGTAAACCTCTTAGAATCCTAATTAAGTAATATATTCACAACAATTATTAAAATATGTAATTAAACAAATAAATTTGTTACTCATTTTGAAAAAACGTCTAATAAACAGGCAATAATTTTATTTCAAAAGAAAATAATAAATTATAATCTAAAATTTTTTAGACTTATCAAAGTTTTCTCAGTAATTGCAAAACATAATTATTGTATATACTTAAATTTAATGATATAATTATCTAAGTAATTTTATTATATATAATATTTTTATGAGGAGAATTTATTTAATGAGTAATGTGAAAAAAATTTCAAGTCCATTTCTGCTTTATAGGGGTAAACCCTTGGTAAGGTGTGGTAATATTTTATATTACGGAGATATGAACGATAAGTTTGTTGTTAAAATCGAGATTAAAAGTTCAGAAAAGCAACACGATTTAGAAATGTGCAATAAAGCTATTGTGCAATTAATAGAAACTGATCCTGAAATAAGTACCAAAAAGAAAATTATAAAATCTAGTGAAAAATCTACTTTCTATTCCGCTATTGATATTGCAAATGTATGGTTAGAGCGTGCTTTAAACAATTAAATAAATATATGTTATTGAAACTATATTCGATTTATGATAAAATATTTTAAGTTATTTGGGAGGTGTTTTATTTTGAGTCCTATTGAAATTACTTTTGGTATTATACTTATTCTTTTTTCATTATCCATTGTTCTTGTTGTTCTTTTCCAAGAAGGACATCAACAGAACATGGGAACTATTACTGGTGGAGGTAATGATACATTTTTAACTAAGAATAAATCTCGTTCTATTGATTCTTTTCTTGAACGTTGGACGAAATTTATCGCAATTGGTTTCTTTTTAGCAGTAATTATAATAAATGCTGTGATGTTTTTTAAACTGTTCGGGGCATAATTTATATTTGACATTTTTAAATTTTACCTGTGTATAAAGCACAGGTTTTATATTTTTACATTATATTTAATATACCCCCTAAAATTTGGAGGATGATATGATGAGTAAATCAATCGAGAATAAAATCTTAAATACTATTGAAAATAGCCCTGTTGCTATGTTACCAAAATCTATATTTGAAATATTAAAATTAGAAAATAAAGAACAATTCCTTAAATCAATATATAATCTTGAAAGTGAAGGTAAAATTTTTATTACTAAAAAAGGTAAAGTTATATCTTCAAAATTATTTGGAAGAATTCCTGCTAAAATAATATCACAATCTAAGTCTTTCGCATTTGCTTCTTCAATCGAAGATTCAAATGATATATATATATCGTCAAAAGACTTAAAAAATGCTGTATTAGGTGATTTAGTTTTAATACACAAAATCAGAAATTCGCCAAGAGGGCTTAACGGCGTAGTGGAAAGAATATTAAAAAAAGGCTCACGAACTTTAACGGGAACTGTATTAAGAATAAATCACAAATATGAAATCATTCCAGATGATGCATTTAGGTTTAATATCCCTATTTTAAAAGGATATACTATGGGTGCACGTAATGGAGATAAGGTTAAAGCTGTTTTAAGTTCAAGTCCTCAGAGAAGTTTTTTAGGGGCTAAGATAGTTAAAATATACGGTAAATCAACCAGTGCTCGCATATGCTCTGATGCAATTATAGATTCTTATAGTATACCAAGTATTTTTCCTGAAAAGGTTATCAATGAAGCTAAAAAAATATCATCTATTTCAATAGATGATTCAGATTTAAAATCTAGATTAGATTTACGTCATGAATTAATATTTACTATAGATGGAGAAGATGCAAAGGATTTAGATGATGCTATATCATTAAAACGTGATGGAGAAAATGGTTGGATATTAGGGGTTCATATAGCAGATGTTTCGCATTATATACGTGCTAACTCTAATTTAGATAAAGAAGCATTCAATCGAGGCACTTCAGTTTATTTTGCTGACAGAGTTATACCTATGCTTCCTAAAGAAATATCCAATGGTATATGCTCTCTTAATGCCAACGAAGATAAATTAACTTTCTCTGCTATTATGAAAATAGATAATAAAGGTAAGTTATTATCGTATGAATTCAGAAAAAGTATTATTAATTCTAAAGTTAGGGGCGTGTATTCAGAAATTAACGATATAATATCTAATAATTCTAACCCATATATTAATAAAAAGTATGAAAAAGTTTTAGACATAATTTTAGAAGCCAAAAAATTATCTGATTTAATGACCCAAAATGCTAAAAAACGAGGTGTTATGGATATAGAAAGTGGAGAATCCAGATTCTTTTTAGACTCTAATGGAATATGTATTGATGTTAAACCTAGAGTACAAGGTGAAGCAGAAAAAATAATAGAAAATTTTATGATTATAGCAAATCAAGCTGCTGCATTATACGCTAAAAGTGCATTAATTCCTTTTATATATAGAGTACATGAGGAACCCAATCCTTTAAAGTTACGCACATTAAATCAATTAGCTAACGCTTTGGGATTAAAATGCCATAGAATGAAAAATGGATTATCCCAAGCAGATTTATCGTCTCTACTAAATCAAACTATTGGCACTCCTAAGCATAAAATTATTTCACATCAAATATTAAGAACTATGGCTAAAGCAAGATATGATTCTGAACCAATCGGTCATTTTGGATTAGCTTTAGAGGATTATTGCCATTTTACATCTCCTATTAGAAGGTATCCAGACACATGTATACACAGAATACTCAGCGATTTAGTTTTGGGATATAACATAAATAATATTTCTAAAAAATATTCAGATTTTACAGAAGATGCAGCTAAGCAATCTTCAATATGCGAAATAAGAGCTATGAAAGCTGAAAGAGATGCTGAAAAATGTTATATGGCTGAATTTATTGGTCATTGTATTGGCGAAATCTTTGATGGAATTATTAGTGGAGTAAATTCAAAGGGAATATTTGTAGAGTTAAAGAATAGCATAGAGGGATTTTTAGACCTTTATCACTATAAAAATTGTAAATTTTCCTTTGACGGACTTACTTGCCACACAGATTTACTATCCGGTAAAAAATTATCAATAGGAAATAATATCAAAGTAAGAGTTACGTCAGCTGATGTAGCTTCTGGCTCGATTGAATTTGAACCTGTAGATGAATTATAAATTTCATAATAATTGAATATTAATTGTAATATTTACCCATTATATAAGCATAGAAATTTTTATAATACTTTTTTCAAATTTGAAGGAGGACGCTTTTAAAATGGTAGATATGCGAAAATTATTTAAAAAATCAGAAAAATTATCAAATAAAGCAAATACTGAATATAACAATAAACTTATTAATGAAATACATGATGTATGCAGGCAAATCGCTCAAACTGAACTTTGGTTTCAAATGGAATGCGATAACGATTTAATTGAAGCATGTATACATCAAAGAGAGGTTTTACAATCAAAATATAGATATTTAGTAAGTAAAGCAAGAGAAAATAATGTGTATATAGAAATAACTCCAGAAAATATATTTAGTATATAAAGGGAGTGTAAGCATTAATGCACATTTATAAATCTTTACTGATTATACTAGCTGTTTTTTCTTTATTTTGGATAATTCAACACATCCTACGTTCAACTCATCCAATTTATAACATATTAAAATCATCTTTAGCTGGTGTTATATCTCTTATAGCTATAAATATATATTACTCACAACTAATACCCATAAATATATTTAGCCTGGGAGTATCTGCAATAGCAGGTATCCCAGGCATAAGCACTATGATTATAATTTCAAATATTATTTTTAATTAAATTAAATATACAACAATCTATCTGGATTATTACATGCTACTTGGCTTTTTCCATCTTCGCCATTTTCCCCATCACTTCCAGAAAAAACCAAATAATTAGGATTGGCTTTACTTCCTTTTCCACCTTTTCCTGCGTTTCCACCTTTTATAATACATCTTTTATTAGCAACAACTTTTGCTTCTTTTCTTTCTATGAATATAGCATATGAGCCATTACCACCATCGCCACCATTACCGCCATGTCCACCTCCAAATAGCAGAACGTGCCATAACTTTTGATATCCTCCGTCCTGACCGTTTTGGCCATCACAACCAAGTATATTTACATTATCTAAAGCAACTGTACCAGATATTACTCTCAATGGCTCTTTATAAGTTTTTCCATCTTTTCCGCATGTATCTTCGAAAGAATCATATTTATCATCTTCTTTTTTAGGTTGTAAATCATTTGAGAATTTACTTATCATACCATTTTTAATCTTAATAGTTACATCGTCGTAATAATTGTAAACATTTCTCTGACAATGCTCAGTCCATGCTGGCACTACCACTTTCTCCCAAACTGTCTTATAATGACCACTACGATATTTTCTTACACCATCGCCATCAACATACCAATCTCCATCTACCCAAACATCTTTACTCACATTTTTTACCTCAGGAGGATGATTAACTTTATAATCTTCTACGTGGTCAAATTTCTTTTTACCACAAATTAATTGCTGTGCATCTTTTCCTACGTCAATACTATAAGAATTTAAATCTAATGTAATAGATGATTTTATTTCTATATCTCTATTTAGCACAATATCATTACAAAGAACTATATAATCTCCATCTTTTGCATTTTCTACTGCAATCATTAATTCATCTGATGATTTAACATCAATAGTATCTCTATCAATGCTAACGTCATAAGCACTAACATTATTATTCGAAAATCCTACTAATGGGGATGAGAACATTCCTGCTGCAATTAAACATCCAGATAATATTCTTTGATAAATTTTCATGTAAAATCTCCTTTTTGCTTTATTACATTTATATTATAGCAAAGTTGTTTTTAATTTTCAATAATTTTGATATCAATATAAAACATTCATCAAAAAGCACAAAATAACATAACTTAAATTTAAAATCTATTCAAATTCAAGCATATCTTTATCATATAATTTTATTCTGGATATATCTGTGTATAAATCATCTTTAACAGTATCAATAAGCAAATTCAATAATAAATTAGGATTTACGTTAGAATTATTCCCTGCACATAACGTAATATCTAAATTTACATAATCGTCATTAGTTAATACGTTATATCGATTAATATATTCTTTAAAGTTAATATTCTTAATACCAGATTTAGTCTTTTTTTCTACTATTATTTCTTTTTTATTTAACAATTCGTTAAGCTCTTCAAAAATTTTATTAGTATCAATATTATTACCATATATTCTTATATTAAAATCTGCATAGCATATATCCGATAATTTCATAATTGGTTCATTAATATTAACTATATTTATACCATCAGGAAGGCATTCATTCAATTTATACTTTATATCATCATTAGATATTTCTTCAACTATTTTCATATCCATAAACTCACACTTACCTCTAACTCCTAGTGAAAGTGGTAATGCAAATGTAATAAATGGATGAGGATTAAAACCTTCCGTATACCATACAGGTATCTTGCTTTTATGTACTGCTCTTAACATACATCTATTTAAGTCAAGATGAGATATATATCTTGATTTTCCGTCTTTTGTAAATTTTACTCTAACGTTTCTCAAAGCATATACCTCCCTTAAAACAAGCAGCTCCACAATTAGAACACTTTTCTTTACAATTTGGTGTTGTTTGATTCTTACAAGATAGTAAATATTCTCTTTCTAAGAAACTCTTACTTATTCCATAATCTATGTGGTCCCAAGGCAAAATCTCCTCAAGGTTTCTTCTTCTATTTGCATAAAATTCGGGATTAATACCACATTCCTCAAATATACTCATCCATTTTTCAAAGCTAAAATAATCTGACCAACCATCAAACTTTATTCCATTTTCTTGAGCTAATTTTAATACTTTACAAAGTTTACGGTCCCCCCTAGCAAAAACTGCCTCCAAAAAGCTTGTTTCTGCATCATGCCAATTTAATTTTATCTTTTTACTCTTTAAATTATCTATCATAGTTTTTTGTTTTTCTTTCAAAACCTCTATTTTATCTTGAGGCTCCCATTGGAAAGGCGTAAAAGGCTTAGGAACAAACGATGAAACTCCTATTGTTACGTTCACAGATTTACCTTTAGTTTTATTCCCATCTTTATAATATGTATTCACTACTTTTTGTCCTAACTCTACTATTCCCTTTACGTCATCCATTGTTTCAGTAGGTAAACCTATCATAAAGTAAAGCTTTATGCTTGTCCATCCGCCCTTAAATGCAAATTCACATGTTTTTATCAACTCTTCTTCTGTAACATTTTTATTTATTACATCTCTCATTCTTTGCGTTCCGGCTTCAGGGGCAAATGTTAGCCCGCCTTTTCTTATACTTTTTAATCTAGATGTTAATTCATCAGAAAAGCCATCTACTCTTAATGATGGAAGTGACACACTTGTCATCTCATTTTCTGTCCAACATTTGAGTTTATCTAATAAATCATATAATTTACTATAATCACTTGAACTTAATGAAGATAATGATATTTCATCATATCCCGTACTCTCGCACAGATTTTTACACTGTTCATTTATTGTTTCAATAGATTTTTCTCTGTTGGGCCTATATATAAAACCTGCCTGACAGAACCTACATCCTCTCGTACAACCTCTAAATATCTCTGCTACTGCTCTATCGTGCACGATTCCTATTGAAGGTACAACAAAACTTTTCGGAAAATAAGATTTATTCATGTCAATCATTATTCTCTTTTTTATTTTTGATGGTACATCTAAATTTTTAGCTTTAAAGCTTTTTATCGTACCATCATCATTATAATCAACATCATAAAATTTGGGAACGTATACTCCTTCTATCTTCGAAGCCTGAAGTAAAAATTCCTCTCTACTCTCATTATTTTTCTTACATTTTTTGTATAAATTTATTACTTCTAAATCTACTTCTTCTCCCTCGCCTATAAAAAATATATCTATAAAATCTGCCATAGGTTCAGGATTACATACACATGGGCCACCCGCAACAACAATTTGATTTAATTCTTTTCTATCACTAGAAAGAATTGGTATTCCAGCCAACTCCAACATATTTAATACGTTGGTAAAACTCAATTCATATTGAAGAGTAAACCCAATAAAATCAAAATTTTTTATTGAGTTACCACTTTCAAGTCCATAAAGTTCTATATTGTTATTTCTCATCTGCTCTTCCATGTCTGGCCAAGGTGCAAATACCCGTTCACACCAAACATCATGTTCTTCGTTTAATTGACTATATAATATCTTCATTCCAAGATGAGACATCCCAACTTCATAAACATCTGGAAAGCAAAATGCAAATCTTACGTTTATCTCATCTATATTTTTAACTACGCTATTTATTTCTCCACCTACGTATCTAGCAGGTTTCTGTACTTTTAACAATATCTTTTCTAATTTCTTACCAAGCATCTAAGTCCTCTTTTATATTAATATTTAATCCTTTGGCTTCATTGTCGGGAATATTATTACATCCCTTATAGATGCACTATCCGTTAACAGCATTACAAGCCTATCTATCCCCATTCCCATTCCACCTGTAGGTGCCATACCGTACTCAAGCGATGTAACAAAATCTTCATCTATCATATTAGCTTCATCATCGCCTGCTTCTCTCAATTCCATCTGATGTCTGAATCTTTCTCTTTGGTCAATTGGGTCATTAAGTTCAGAGTAAGCATTAGCTAATTCTCTACGAACTATAAACAACTCAAAGCGTTCTACTAACTGTGGAATATCTTTTTTACGTTTTGTAAGGGGTGAAATTTCTACTGGATAATCATATATAAAAGTAGGTTGTACTAAATTTTCTTCTACCTTTTCTTCAAATGCTAAGTTTAATATATTACCCCACGTATCATTTTCATTTGGACTTATTCCTATACGCTTCGCCGCCTCTTGAGCTTTTTGAGTATCTCCTATAAAACTACCGAAATCCTCTCCAGTATACTCTTTTACCGCCTCTATCATCGTCATACGCTTAAACGGCTTAGAAAGATTAATTTTCTCCCCTTGATATTCTATAACTTCTTCTCCGCATACTGCTTTTGCACATTCATTTATTATATCCTCTGTTATTTTCATCATTCCATTATAATCAGTATATGCCTCGTAAAGCTCTATTGTTGTAAATTCAGGATTATGCTTTACAGACATACCCTCATTTCTAAATAATCTTCCTATTTCATAAACCTTTTCCATACCACCAACTATAAGCCTCTTTAGATATAATTCCGGAGCTATTCTTAAATATAAATCTAAATTAAGCGTATTATGGTGAGTTATAAACGGTCTTGCTGCCGCTCCTCCAGCTATTGTGTTCAACACTGGGGTTTCCACTTCTGTGTAGCCCAAATTATCAAGATAATTTCTTATCACCTTTATAATCTTACTACGCTTTACAAAAGTATCTTTTACTTCTGGATTCATAATCAAATCTACATATCTTTGGCGATAACGTAAATCTGTATCTTTTAAGCCGTGGAACTTTTCTGGGAGAGGTAAAAGAGATTTAGATAGTAAAGTCAACTCTTTAGCATGCACAGACACTTCTCCTCTCCTTGTTTTAAATACAAAACCTTTTACTCCTATTATGTCTCCTATATCCCAATCGGAAAGCGATTTATATGTATCCTCTCCAACATCATCTTGCTTTATGTAAATTTGGATTTTCCCACTTACATCACTTACATCCATAAATGAAGCTTTTCCCATATCTCTCCAGCTCATAACTCTTCCTGCTACATTTACGTCTTTGCCCTCATATTCCTCAAAATTGTCCTTAATTTTCTGAGCAAACGCATCTCTATTATATGTTGTTATTTCAAATGGATCACTATTTTCTTTTTGTAAATTAGATAATTTATCCCTACGTATTTTTAAAAGTTCATTCATCTCTTGATGTTCTGTATTCATATTTTCTGCCACTATTAAGTCTCCTCTCTTTTAACAAAAACACGGACAGAGCAAAATATACTGCTCTTGCCCGTTATATCATTATTCCTAAATTACTATTTTGATATATTTAAAACTTTATAACTCGTTTGTCCGGCTGGAGTCTCTATTGTTACAATATCTCCAACCTTATGCCCTAATAATCCTGCTCCAACAGGCGATTCGTCAGATATTTTACTTTCAATAGGATCTGCTTCATTTGAACCAACTATCTTGTATTCTACTTCTTCTTTAAATTTATTATCATAAAGCTTTACCTTAGAGCCAACATGTATCATTTCGGTACTAAGTTCATGTTCGTCTATAACCTTTACATTCTTCAATATAGCCTCTAACTCAGCAATTCTTGCTTCCATTATAGCCTGCTCATTTTTAGCTTCATCATATTCACTATTTTCAGATAAATCACCGAACGAAAGTGCTACTTTTATTTTCTCAGCTATTTCTTTTCTTTTCTCTCCCTTTAAGCTCTCCAGTTCATCCTCTAATTTTTTTAATCCTTCTTCTGTTAACATAACTTGTTTAGGCAATTTCATCACTCCATATCGTATTGGAAAACACTATAATTATATGAAAATATTATATTTCTGTCAATATTAAGGTATCTTTATTTAATCTCTTATGATTTAAATTGCGAAAAAATTTCTTTTGTCTTTTCTGCTTTCGAAATATTTTCACTGTTTGTAGATAAATCGTTATAAATCATAAGATACCTTCCGCTACCATTCATACAAGCAGAAAAATCCTTATCTAATATATTTATTTTCCCTTCCGTTTTTACCGATTCTATAATTTTATTTGCTGATTCTGAAATTTCTCCTTCTCCGTAATCATAAAATTCTATCGTAACTAATGAACTATTATTTTTAAATTGATATTTAACTCCCTTTTCTGCATATATAAAACTTGCTAAAGTTTCTTTTCCATCACCAGAAATTAAGTTATTATCTTTCATAAATTTTGCTAAGCCGTCTAGATTATTTTCATAGTTATCTTGATTCATCGTCAAATTCGTTTCACTTGTTTCTAAATTACCTCCAACATCTCCTGCACCGCATCCAGATAACATCAATGCAAATCCAAGACATACACCAAATACAATTGTTCTTTTCACGTACACACCTCAAAATATATTTCTATTAATTATATATAGGATATTTTTTGCAAATTTCTTCTACTCCTGATTTTATCTCATTTTCTTTATTCTCAAAATCAGTAATAGCTAAATTTATATACTCTGCAATTTTATCCATATCATCAACATTCATTCCTCTAGTTGTTACTGCTGCTGTACCGATTCTTATTCCACTTGTAATGAATGGGCTTCTCTTTTCGTTTGGTACTGTATTTTTATTCACTGTTATATTTACTTTATCAAGCCTTTGCTCTAACTCTTTACCCGTAATATCTGTATCACTTAAATCTAGTAATAGCAAGTGGTTGTCTGTACCTCCAGATACAAGTTTATTACCTCTTTTTAAAAGCCCGTCCGCTAAAGATTTACAGTTATTTATTACATTTTCTCCATATTTCTTAAATTCAGGCTTCATTGCTTCTAAAAAACATACCGCTTTTCCTGCTATTGTGTGCATTAAAGGACCGCCTTGTGTTCCTGGAAATATTGCTTTATCTATAGCCTTAGCAAATTTTTCTTTACATAAAATCATACCGCCTCTCGGGCCACGTAATGTTTTATGCGTAGTTGTTGTAACAAAATCTGCATAAGGTACAGGATTCGGATGCAATCCAGCTGCAACTAATCCAGCAATGTGTGCCATATCTACCATTAGATATGCTCCACATGCATCTGCTATTTCTCTAAACTTTTTGAAATCTATCAATCTTGGATATGCACTCGCTCCGCAAACTATTAGCTTAGGTTTATGTTCCAATGCTATTTTCATTATGTCATCGTAATTCATTATTTGCGTATCCTTATCCACACCATACGATACAAAGTTATAGTATTTACCCGACATGTTAACAGGAGAACCATGTGTCAAGTGTCCACCTTCAGATAAATTCATTCCCATTACAGTATCCCCAGGATTTAAAACTGAAAAATATACAGCTGTATTTGCTTGTGCTCCGGAATGTGGTTGAACATTGGCATGTTCTGACCCAAAGAGCTTGCAAGCTCTTTCTCTTGCTAAATCTTCTGCTATATCTATATATTGACAGCCTCCATAATATCTCTTTCCAGGATATCCTTCTGCATATTTATTCGTCATTATGCTTCCCATCGCTGCAAGTACGGCAGGAGAAACAATATTTTCAGAAGCTATCAATTCAATATTGCTTCTTTGTCTTTTAAGTTCTAAGCCTATAGCTTCGCTTATTTCTGGGTCAAAATCCTTCAAAAAGGATACACTGTTTTCTACGTAATTAGACATAGCAACACTCCTATCAATATTTTATTACAAGTAAATTATAAAATATCAGAATAATATAATCAACTAATATTAATTAAAAATATTTTATGTTAAAGCCTCAAATGCCTGTCGTATGCTGTTAACTCCTATTATTTTTATTTTATATTTAGATAAATCTCCTAATCCCTTTAAATTATATTTAGGTACAATACATGTTTTAAAACCTAATCTTGAGGCCTCTATAACCCTCAATTCAGCATTCGGAACTGTTCTTATCTCGCCGGCAAGTCCAATTTCACCAAACACAAGTGCATCTTCATTAATTGGTACGTCTTTTAAACTAGATATCAAAGAAACAGCTATTGCTAAATCTGCTGCAGGTTCGTCAAGTTTTATTCCCCCCACAACGTTTATATACGTATCCATATTAGAAAAAAAGTATCCTGCTCTTTTTTCAAGTACTGCTAATATTAATGATAATCTATTATAATCAAACCCTATTGCCATTCTTCTTGGATTTCCAAATCCTGTAGCCGTCGCTAATCCTTGTATTTCTGTAAGTATAGGCCTAGTGCCTTCCATAACACATCCAACACATGTACCTGAAACTCCATGGGGTCTGTCTGCCAATAACATTAATGACGGATTTTCTACTTCTTTAAGCCCTATATTATCCATTTGAAATACGCCTATTTCATTTGTAGAACCGTGTCTATTCTTTACCGCTCTTAATATTCTATAAGATGTCTGGCTGTCTCCCTCAAAATATAGCACTACATCAACTATATGTTCCAATACCTTTGGCCCTGCAATTGCTCCGTCTTTATTAACGTGTCCTACTAAAAGTATTGGTATCTCAAGCATTTTTGAAAGCTTTAAAAATATATTTGTACATTCTTTCACTTGTGCTATGCTTCCAGGTAACGAATTAAGCTCTGTGTGATTCATTGTTTGTATTGAATCTATTATTACTAAATCTGGCTTAGATGATAGTATTTCTTCTGCTATTAATTCTACGTCTGTTTCTGTCATAATTAAGAGATTTTCACTATTTGTTTTTAATCTCTCTGCTCTCATTTTTATCTGTCTTTTAGACTCTTCTCCTGATATATATAAAATTCTTAATTTTTCCCCTAAGTAGTCGCAAATTTGAAGAAGCAGCGTTGATTTACCTATTCCAGGAGAGCCTCCAATTAATACAAGTGAACCTTTAACGATTCCTCCTCCAAATACTCTGTCTAACTCACATAAACCTGTATGATACCTAGTTTCATCCATTATATCTATATCCGACATACAAACAGGTACAGCCCTTTGTTTATTTATATTATTAGTCTTTTTTCCTTTTACTATCCCCTCATCTACTGTTTGTTCAAACATTGTGTTGCCTTGTCCGCAAGACGGGCATATTCCATTCCATTTTGCTGACTCGAACCCGCATTCATTGCACACGTAAACTGTTTTTGATTTCTTAGACATATATTCCTCCATAAAAAAATAGATTTTTTAGTATTATAACATACTAAAAAATCTAAAACCAAATATTTAATTAAAATTAATCAGGTAAATCAACTTTTCTAGCCAACGATTTTAATGCATTAAATAAATCATTTTCCAATTTGTCACGCAAGTCAGACTCAGTTTCATAATCCCAACCTTCTTTCATAGCAACATTCCGCAAACAGTTTACAGCCTCACGAACCACCTTGCAATTACCTAAAAATGCATTGACTATACGGCAAGCATTAGATACCATAATTTTCTTCTTATCTGATATTGGTAATTCGTCATCAAAAGTCGATTCATTACTCAAACCTATTAAGTACGAAAAAGCCTCATCATAAATTGACCAAGCGTTCCTTTTAACAGCATCCACAAGAAACTTTGGAGCACCAATCATACGCCAATATGGTGCATTTGTAGATGTAAATTCCTGACTACTAATAGCATTGTGTATTTCATCCTTTAATAGGTCTAAATTTTTATTAAGAACAGGACATAGTTTTCTTCGTACAGAGTCACGGAAACACTTTTTCCACACATTCTTACTTGTCAAATTCATTGTTTCTAGTTCTTTTTGAGCTTCGTCACTCTTATTATCTTCCAATTTTTTCACATCTGATAAAAGCTTACTCATTTCTTGCTCAAAAACTGCCTTACCACCTTCTTTATAAATATAATTAAATAAAAGTGCAAAATTTTTCGATTCCATCTTAGACATCCTTTCTTTGTAAATATAATCTATAAACTAAAAACATTTTTTGTTTACATTATCTATTATACCCCCCGTGCGCAAATTTGTCAATAGTTTTTTGAAAAAATATTTATAAATTTAGTTATAAATTTATAAAATAGTTAGTAATACCACAATATATACTAAAAGCCATTTGTTCTTGATATTCACTACTGTTCAATTTGTTTGCTTCTTCTTCATTAGATAAGAATCCGCACTCTACAACTACCGATGGACCTTCAGCATTATGAAGTAAATATATATTTTTATCTGCTGGTTTTATTTCTCTCGTATTTTTAGGCTGTATTAATCCTACTATCGATTCTTTTATACAATTAGCTAGGTCTTGACTCTTTATGTTATTTTTAGAATAAAATATTTGCGAGCCAAAATATTTTGAATCGCTAAACTTATTTTGATGTATACTTACAAATATAGAATCATCATTCGTGTTTGATTTTAATAACTCTAATCTATTTTTTAAATCTGAACGTTTCTTTTCTCTTAATGTATTTGTACTACTATCGTAAATTGCTTTATCCTCTTCTCTTGTCATGATAACCTTATATCCCGATGCTTCAAGCATATCTCTGATTTTTTTTGCTATTTCTAAATTAATGTTTTTTTCCATTATTCCATTTTGTCCAACTGCTCCGCCATCTTCGCCTCCATGACCGCTGTCTAATACCACTGTATATTGTCTTCCACTTTGAGATGAAAACACTTGGCTTGATATCCTACCGTATGCTACAAATATTAATGCTGAGAATAGCATTGTTATTGAAAATATGCTAGAATAAAATAGTACATTTTTATGTATTTTCTTCACGTAATTCCCCTCTTAATTCATATTATTAATTACCAAACAAAGTATGTAATATTTTAGGTTTCTTTCTTCTTTTGCATCCACAATTATATTTTACTAATATTGTATCTTCACCTATTACTTCTATATTTTCCCATTTTATAATTATATCGTCCTCTCTACCAAACATGCCAAAACACTTTAGTCTTCCATGTACAACAATTGCCACAAGTTTAGCACAACACATATCTACTTCAACATCATTTACGCAGCCTATTCTTCTTCCATCCTTTACGTTTATAACTTCTTTATTCTTCATATCTACTATTCTGCATACCAACTTTATCACCCCAGTAAAATAAATACATATATTAATACTCAATTTAGGAGGTATAATATGGAAAATACCAACAATAATATAAAATGCTTTATTCCAAACATATCCAAAGGTCTTACAAAAGAACAAGTTGAACAGAGAATTAAGGAAGGACTTGTAAACTTCAATTCGTCTGTAGATACAAATACTATCCCACAAATAATAAAAAACAACCTTTTTACTCTTTTTAACTTAATAAATATAATTTTAGCATTAGCTATACTATATGTTGGCTCTTATAAAAATCTTATGTTCATGGGAGTAGTAATATGCAACTCTCTTATCGGTATTGTTCAAGAAATACGTGCAAAAAAAGCTGTAGACAGCTTAAATCTTATATCATCTGTAGAAGTAAATGCTATTAGAGACAGTCAAAACATTAAATTAAAAGTAAACGAAATCGTACAAGATGATATAATCTGCTATTCCAGCGGTAATCAAATTGTATCCGATTGTATTATATTAGAGGGTAATTGTGAAGCTAACGAATCATTACTAACTGGAGAATCCGACTCAATACCCAAGAAAAAAGGAGATAAGCTTTTATCGGGTAGCTTTATCTCCAGCGGTATATGCATAACAAGAGTTGAAAATGTTGGTGCTAAAAACTATGCTTCTACTATTCTTCATGATACAAAATATATTAAAAATACAGAATCAGAAATTATGATAACTGTAAAAAAAATAATCAAGATAATTTCAATCTATATAATACCAATAGGGATTCTTCTTTTTTGGCGACAGTTAAACATAAATAATTTTAATCTCAATAATGCTATCGTCAATACATCTGCCGCATTGATAGGCATGATTCCCGAAGGGCTAGTGCTTTTAATAAGCACAGTCCTCGCCGTTGGAGTAGTAAGGTTAGCCAAGCATAAGGTTCTGGTTCAAGATATATATTGTATTGAAACTCTTGCAAGAGTTGACACTTTATGTCTCGATAAAACAGGTACAATAACAACCGGTAATTTACAGGTTGAAGACGTTATACCGCATAGTAATTCTAGCAAAGAACAAATTTTTGAATATTTATCAATGCTATCTAGTAACTTAAAGGATTCTAATGAAACATTTACTGCTATTAAAAAATATTTTAATAAAAGCACTAACACTAAGGCAGATATAATTGTACCTTTTTCTTCTGATAAAAAATGGTCTGGAGCTTATTTTAGAAATTACGGAAGCTTTGTAATCGGAGCGGCTGAATTCATTTTAGAAAATCAAAAATTAGATAATATAAAAGATTTATTAGATAAATACTCCTCTAAATATAGAGTACTTACTCTAGCAAAATCAAACATAGAGGTCCAGGAAAATAAGCTACCAGATAATCTTGAAATTTTAGCATTTGTGCTTATAAAAGACCAAATAAGACCTAATGCAAGTGAAACTATAAAATATTTCTTACAGCAAAATGTTGATATAAAAATAATATCAGGTGATAATCCATTAACAGTTTCAAGTATTGCTAAAAGCGTAGGAGTTAAAAATGCTGATAAATATATAGATGCTACTAATATTAATGATAATAATTTATTAGACATAGTAAAAGAATATACTGTTTTCGGAAGAGTAACACCTAATCAAAAACTTAAAATAATTCAAGAATTAAAAAAGTTAGGCCATACTGTAGCAATGACAGGTGATGGAGTTAATGACGTACTTGCATTAAAAGAAGCAGATTGCAGTATTGCCGTTGCAAATGGCAGTGATGCTGCACGTAACGTTTCTCATTTAATACTTTTAGATTCTGATTTCTCTTCTATGCCTAAAGTAGTTGCTGAAGGTAGACGTTCTATAAATAACATACAGCGTTCATCTTCTCTGTTTTTAGTAAAAACAATATACTCCGCTATGCTTTCCTTAATATTTTTACTTATATCCGTACCATACCCGTTTGTGCCCATACAAATGACTCTTATAAGTAGCCTTACAATCGGAATACCTTCTTTCATATTAGCATTAGAGCCTAATAAAGATAGAGTTACTACAAATCTTTTCAAAAATATTATCAGTAAATCTTTACCTACGGCTATTATAACTGTACTTTGTATTTTAATATGTATTTTTTCTCATAATAAATTCAATTTATCGCAAGGAGAATATTCTACGATATGTGTAATTATTACTGGATACATTGAATTAATGTTACTTTATAATATATCTATACCATTTAATTTTGTAAGAAAAATACTTTTTTATTTTGTAAGTATTTTCTTCGCCGTTGGAGTTATATTCTTTAAAGAGTTGTTTTCGCTTCATCAATTAAGCATAATAGGGTTTATAACAATTATATTATTATTTTGCATATCAACTTTACTATTTAAATATATTAATAAGTTAATAAATAAACATAAAGTAACAAGTTCCTATTAATTATAGGAACTTGTTATTTACAAAAAAGCTATAAGTAATACCAGAATTTTGATTAACTTTAAACTTATATGCCTATTGATATTTTTTGTTTTTAATAATATTTATTTACTTTTTGTCAAATTAATGATATAATTATCTAGAATGAGGTGAAAAATATGAAAAAATTAAGCGATAATGATTTAAATATGGTTGCTGGTGGCGGTGACTGTTTTTACAAACTATTAGATATTAACGGAAATGTCTTGTATGAAGGAATTAATGCTAATGTAGATAAACTTCCTGAATTTTCTAAAGCAGTCAAAATATTGTGTACTGATAAAGAATGGGGCATAAAAATAGAGCAAGACCCAGAAACAGTTATATCTGTTTGTAAATACAATCGCGGAGAAACTTTGACATAAAGAGAAGATGAATTATACTATAAATCTGCGGAAAAAGCTTTAGCTGCATTTTTTGGTGTGAATTAAACATAACCTCTTAAAAATATAAAACATCAGTTTTACTGATGTTTTATATTTTATCTTTTGTTTATTGCTATTGATTGCTGTGTAGAGCCTTTATCTTCAAGAAGTTTCACATTAACCTCAAACGTTGATGAATTAGTAGTATTTGTTGCTTGCCTATATACCGTTAATTTTACGCTATCTCCTACGCTATATTTCGTAAGTTCACTGTATAATACGTCAAAACCAGTTATATTTACTCCATTTATCTTTGTTATTATATCTCCTACTTTTACTCCCTGAGATGCTAAATCGCTATCTTCGTGAATTTCTGCTATTATTATTCCTATTGGTACATCATATATTTGTGCTTGATAATTGCTAACCATTTTACCTGTAATTCCTAGGCGTACTCTTCCTGAAACGTAACCTTGTTTAATTATATCGTCAACAACGGATTTTACTGTATTACTCGGAATTGCAAATCCCATTCCCTCAAAATCCGCAAGGGCAATTTTTATTGAATTTACTCCTATTACCTGTCCATACATATTCAGAAGTGCTCCACCGGAATTACCTGGATTAATTGCCGCATCTGTTTGTATATACTTCACTAGGCTTTGCGATGAACCAACAGAACGATTTACTGCTGAGATTGTTCCTCTTGTTAAAGAGCTTGCAAAGTTTAATCCGCCCGGATTTCCTATAGCCAGTGCCCAAGATCCAACCTTCACTGTATCTGAATCTGAAAAAGATGCTGGAGTTAATCCACTTGCCTCTGCTTTAATTACTGCTAAATCTGTTCTTTTGTCAAATCCAATAACCTTACCAGAATATTCTGTTCCATCATATAATACTATCTTTATATTTTGCTGCTTTGTATCTCCTACAACATGTGAATTTGTAACAATATATCCATTTTCGCTAATTATTATACCCGAACCTTGACTTGATGGGTCCGAAATTATCCCTGCATTATAATCGTAAACTACTACTCCAACTACTGACGGTGAAGCTTTTTCATAGACTTGTTCGGCCGATAAACTTCCATCCTCTGGTTGTTCTTCTATGCTAATAGTTGGACCATTCGGATTTATTCCGCTATCTTCTGTGCTACTTTGAGAAGATTGACTACTATTACTTGTAATACCAGGAATTTGTATATCTATTTTTCCTCCGTTTAATACATAAATGAAATATCCAACTATAGCCATAAGTAAAACTATCATTATAATTATAGAAAACACTAAAAAATTTCTCATAGATTTACTAATGCCATCTTTTCCTACCTCTAAATAGTCATCATCATCTTTGTTAACTTGTTGGGTCCGTTCTGTATATATATACTTTGAAGTACCTAATTCATCATTTGAATTATCATTATCATTGTTATTATTAATGTTTTGTTCCATTTTCCTTCTCCTTTTCTATTTATAATATTATAATTTTGCACAAACATTATGATTATAAATCCACATTACTAATTTTACTTGTTTTAACTATTTTTTACAACCTCTAATTTAATATTTTAATTATTCTAATAATATATTATTCACTATTTACTAATAATTTACGTCATACACCAATATAATCATTATAAATCTCTTTTTATTAAAAATTATTTACATAAAAAGAGATGATTTTTACACATCCCTTTTCTGTTCTTCTTGCATTAATTTCTCGAACGTTTCTCCGTCCATTTTTTCATTCTCTATTAAATATTGTGCAACCTTATGCAAATCACCAGAATGTTCTTTTAGTATTTCTTCAGCTTTATTATAACATTTATCAATTATGGTACGTATTTCTGTATCTATTTCTGCTGCAGTTTTTTCTGAATAATCTTTTACATGTCCCATATCTCTACCAATAAATATTTCATTATTCTTTGTTTCATATGCAACTGTTCCCATTGAACTCATTCCATAAGTCGTTACCATTTTACGTGCTACATCTGTAGATCTTTCTATATCATTAGAAGCTCCTGTTGATATATCATCTAAAATTAACTCTTCTGACACACGCCCACCGAGTAACACCACGATATCCTCAAGCATCTTCTTCTTCGATACATAAGATTTATCTTTTTCAGGTAAAGACATTGTATATCCACCCGCAAATCCTCTTGGTACTATGGATATTTGATGTACATCATCCTGAGTTTCACAATAATATGTTGTCACGGCATGACCCGCTTCATGATAAGCCGTCAGCTTCTTCTCTTCATCTGTTATAACCTTAGATTTCTTTTCTGTACCAACAACTACTTTTATCGTAGCTTCTTCTATTTCTTTCATACTAATAACTTTTGAATCTCTACGCGCAGCAAGAAGTGCTGCTTCATTTATCAGATTTTCTAAGTCTGCTCCTGTAAAGCCGGGAGTACTTTTAGCTATCGTTTTTAATTTTACATCCTCTGCAAACGGCTTACCTTTAGCATGTACTCTTAATATATCTTCTCTTCCCTTTACGTCAGGATACCCAACAATCACTTGCCTATCGAAGCGCCCCGGTCTCATTAATGCTGGGTCCAATATATCAGGCCTATTCGTTGCAGCAATCATTATTACTCCTTCATTAGTTCCAAATCCATCCATTTCAACAAGTAATTGGTTAAGAGTTTGCTCTCTTTCATCGTGCCCTCCTCCTAAACCAGCTCCTCTTTGTCTACCAACTGCATCAATTTCATCTATAAATATTATACTCGGAGAATTCTTTTTCGCCTGAGTAAATAAATCTCTCACCCTTGAAGCTCCAACACCCACGAACATTTCAACAAAATCTGAACCTGAAATAGAGAAAAATGGCACTCCAGCTTCTCCTGCTACTGCTCTTGCAAGAAGTGTTTTTCCTGTACCCGGAGGTCCTATTAATAATACTCCCTTTGGAATTCTTGCTCCTATGTCATTATATTTTTTAGGATTTTTTAAAAACTCTACTATTTCAGAAAGTTCTTCTTTTTCTTCATCAGCACCAGCAACGTCAGCAAATGTTGTCTTTCTTTTTTCATCAGCTATATTCTTTATCTTGGCCTTTCCAAACCCCATTTGCCTGCCGCCATCTCCCATTATGTTTATCCTTCTCATAAACATCCATGACAAAAATCCTAAAAGTAAAGTAGGTAATAAAATATATGAGAATAAGTTCATAAGCCATGACGTTTCTGGAGCCTTAATAAGATTATATTCCATTGGCGACTCTGGATTTTCTTTGTCATATTCATCAACATAATCTTTTATGTCAGAATAAATTAAGTTCACGCTTGGCGTAGAATAATATATTGTACTACCATCTTTCAATACTATTTCCATATCTCCAGACCCTAAATTCATATCATACTTAACTACTTCATGATTCTTAAACTTATTTACTATATATGAGTAAGTATAAGATTTTTGCATACTTATGTTATTCATTGCCATTATAATTAAAAATATAATAGCTATTACACCAAAAAATAATGCTACAGGACGCATCTTTATTTTCTTATTCAATGCTTAACTCAACTCCTTAATGATTATCTGATATTAGCTATATAATGCCGGATTTGCTATTCCTATAAAAGGTAAATTCCTATATTTTTCATCATAATCCAATCCGTATCCGATGATAAATTCATCTGGAATTTCTTTACCAACATAATCTGCTTTTATATTTGCTGTTCTTCTCTTAGGTTTGTCTAATAATGTACATATTTTTATACTCCTTGGATTCCTAGCTTTTAGCGTGTTTATTATGTAGTCAAGAGTTATGCCACTATCTAAAATATCCTCTACTATCAATAAATCATATCCCTCTATTGATATGTCTAAATCTTTCGATATCTTTACTACTCCGCTACTTTTTACTCCTCCATTATAACTAGAAACTGACATAAAATCAATTTTGCATGGAATATTTATTTCCCTCATTAAATCAGACATAAATATTATTGAACCTTTGAGTATACTAACCATTAATAAGTTCTTATCTTTATAGTCTTTACTTATCTGATTACCCAGTTTTTTAACAATATCACTTAGATCCATCTCATTAAGTATAACTTTTTCCACGCAATTTTCCATTAATAATCTACTCTCCTTACAACAACAACTCTTTTAGTATTCTCTCTTACTTTACAAATTTCCGATATTCCTATTCCATCTATCCATAAAACATTACTTCCACTTGCAAGCATTACTAAACTATCTCTTTTTTCACGAGGAATTTTTAACTCATTAAATAATTTCTTTACTTTTTTTGTTACTCCCCTACCCATCTGCTTAAAAATATCTTCAGGATTTCTATATCTAAATAAGGAACCTTCAGGAATTTTATCTAAATCCATAACAGTAAAATTTTTAGAATTACTATCCTTAAAAATACTATTATATTCATATACCGAGAATATTTCAATTATGAACTTTATTCCCGTATCTGTCAAGATAGTTGTTTCTTCAAATTTATGCTTCCAATCTTTACTATTATTCTTGTATTCTTTTACTTTTAATATTCCATTTTCAATAAATAAAATAATTCCGTTTGGTAAAGTTACAGCTCCACTATTATTATTTATTATTTCTAATAATAAATCTACATGTTTTGATTCTATACTTTGTTTACAACACTGATTGGCAAATTTTATTAACACCCTACTTCTTATTACTCTCGGTAGCTTAGTCAAATATTTAATATCACACCCGGATGAAGTTGATGCATATTTTAATTCTTCTTCTGCAATTTTTTCTAAGTACTCATTATCTTGGCTCACTTGGTTTATCATTTTCAGCATTACATTATCAAAATTACTATTTATATTTTTTAATCGTGGTATTATTTCTAATCTTATTTTATTTCTTGTATACTCAGTACTTAAATTTGTGCTGTCCGTAACATACATTAAGTCATTATCTTTACAATATTTCTCTATCTCTTCTCTACTTACATTTATTAATGGTCTTATTATATTATCTCTAATAGGTGGAATACCACATAATCCTTTTAATCCACATCCCCTTGTAAAATTAAATATAAACGTTTCCTCATTGTCAGAAAGAGTATGTGCCGTAGCTATCCTTGCATTATAGCGTTTAGAAATCTCTCTAAAACAATTATATCTTACATTCCTTCCGCACTCTTCTTCGCTAATGCCATATTCTTTGGCTAAATTTTTTACATTATATTTTTTAACGTAAAGCTTTACACCCCAATCTCTACAAATCGTTTTTACAAATTCTTCATCTCTATCGGCTTCATCGCCCCTTATACAGTGGTTAATATGTATGGCTATAACATTTACATTATTATATTCTATATTATTAATTAAAAAATGAAGAAGAGATATAGAATCAGCTCCACCAGACACTCCCAAAACTATATTATCATTATCCTTTATCATTTCAAATTTACGTATCGTTTCATTAACCTTAAGGTTCACTTCTTCTAACCTCCTGAGATGTAAATCTCATATATTCACCCTGCCAGTGCAGCGGTACTGATCGTGTTTCTCCATGTCTGTTTTTAGCTACTATACATTCTCCGCTGTTTTTATCTGCATTATCGTCACTATTTTCATCGGATGCATAATAACCTTCACGATATAAAAATAATACTATATCGGCGTCTTGCTCTATTGAACCTGAATCCCTTAAATCTGATAATAAAGGTTTATGGTCTGTTCTTTGTTCACTTGCACGTGAAAGCTGTGAAAGAGTAATAACTGGTACGTTCAATTCTTTCGCCATTATTTTTAAGTTTCTTGTTATTTCCGATATCTCTTGAACTCTGTTTTCTATACGTTTGGCGCTGGACATAAGCTGTAAGTAATCTATTATTACTAAATCCACTTGATTAAGCCTTCTAAGCTTTGCTTTCATTTCTGGTACGGTTATTCCAGGAGTATCATCAAGATAAATTTGTGATTTTGATAATACATCACCAGATTCTATTAATCTTACCCATTCATCTTCACTTAACTTACCTGTTCTTAGGTTTTGTCCAGAAACCATTCCTTCCATCGATAACAGTCTTGAAGCTAATTGCTCTTTTGTCATTTCGAGTGAAAAAAAGGCTATTTTCATCTTGCTCTTTATCGCAACATTACTTGCTATATTTAATGCAAAGCTAGTTTTTCCCATTCCGGGCCTTGCTGCTAAAAGTATTAAGTCAGACCTATTTAATCCCATTATTACTCTGTCTAATTCTCCTATTCCCGTAGGAATACCGCTATATTGACTTGAATCCTGTGAATTCAGTGCATCTAACCTGTCAAACGTTTGTATTATTACTTCATTTATTTTCTGTAATCCTTGTACGTTTTTACCTCGTCTTATATCAAAAATTCGTTGCTCCGCTGAGTCTAAAAGCTCAGATGCCCCTAACTCTTCTTCTGATGCATCTTCTATAATCTCTCTTGCTGCTATTATAAGAGTTCTAACGTTGTGCTTATCCCTTACTATATAAGCGTAAGATTCAACATTAGATATTGACGGAACTATTTGGGCAAGCTGCAATAAATATGATTTACAATTACTTTCATTAAATGATTTTTCTGATTTTAATTTTTCAAGTAATGTAACATAATCTATATTCTCTCCAGTTGTAAACATATCAAGCATAGCAGAATATATAAGCTTATGATTGGATAAATAAAAATATTCAGGATTGGGAAGTATTTCTGCTACTCTATCTAAACAATGAGAATCAATCAATACTGCCCCTATTACAGACTGCTCCGCCTCTAAGCTATACGGAAGTTTCAATCCATCATATCCAGTTGTTACGTTTACTTCAGCCAACTAAATTCACGTCCCTTTTCCTTACCATTATTTATTCCCTTTACTCCAGCATTGATAACACAATGCTTTATATTTATCATTTCCACCTATATCTATTTGATTTCCATTATATACTATATTTTCGCCATTATATCTAGCGTTTATAATTGCTTTTCTTCCACACTCACTACACATAGATTGTATTTCTCTTATAGTATCACATACTTCAATTAATCTCTTACTTCCTTCAAAAAGCTTCCCCATATAATCTGTTTTAAGTCCATAGCACATTACCATTATGCCATCATTCACTAACTCTCTCAATTCGTCCACCTGTTTAGTAGTTAAAAATTGAGCCTCATCTACGATTATTGTATCAATGTTATCTTCTTTACTTATTAATTCTATAATTGACGTGTCTTTATATGCTATTAATGCTTCACATTGCAGTCCTATTCTAGATTTTACTAATTTTTCTCCATATCTATTATCTACACTAGGTTTTATAAGAGCAACTTTTCTTCCATGCTCCTCAAAATTAAATTTTTTCATTAGTGCATTTGCTGTTTTACTTGAACCCATAACTCCGTAATAAAAATAAAGCTTCATTTACAATATTCTCCATTTCAGAAAAATTACTTTTTTCACATTTTACTATAAAAATAATAATCTTACAAGCACTTATAAGCTTTTAAGATTATTATATCTTGTATCCTATTTAATTACAGAATTTATATAAGATTCTATATTCTCAATATTTTTATAAACAGAAGATTTATCTTCTCCACATGCCATAATATAAACTTTTATTTTGGGTTCTGTACCTGACGGACGTATTATCACTTTATTATCCGATTCCAAATTATAGGCCAAAACATCAGATTTAGGTAAATTAATTCCCTTTGTTTTGTTATCTCCTAAATTTAAAGAAATTGATTTAAGATAATCATCTATACTAATCACACTTAATTTACCTACACTCTTAATGCAACTATTTCTAAGAGATTCCATTATATTTTTCATTTTCTCCATTCCGACGGAACCTTCAAATTGAAAACTCAAATTTTTATTATAATGATAACCATATTTTTCATAAAGCTCATTTAAAATATCTATAAGATTTTTATCTCTATCTTTGTAATAAGAAACCATCTCACAGGCTAACATACTCGCAACTACGGCATCTTTGTCCCTAGCATACGTTCCTATTAAATATCCATGGCTTTCTTCAAATCCAAATACGTAATCATCTAATCTTCCGGCTTCTTCAAGCTTTAATATTTCTGAACCTATATACTTAAATCCAGTTAAAACGTTAATCACATTACAGCCATATTCCTTTGCAATGCTATCAATCATAGACGTACTTACTATTGTTTTGACTACAACAGGATTACTCGGCAAGTTTTTATTTTTCTTTCTTGATTCCAATATATAATTCAAAAATAATACGCCTATCTCATTACCTGTTAATAATCTATATTCACTATTGTACCTAACTCCAAGGCCTATTCTATCGCTATCAGGGTCTGTTGCTATAATTAAATCTGAATTTGTATTTTTGGCTAATTCAATCGCCAAGCTTAGAGCCTCTTTAGTTTCCGGATTTGGATATTTACACGTAATAAAATTTTCATCTGGATTCTCTTGCTCCTTTACTATATGTAAATTGCTAACCCCTATACTTTTTAACACTCTATTGACTAACTTATTTCCCGTACCATTAAGTGGTGTATAGACAACACTTATATCTCTTTTTTTACAGTATTCTGTATTTAATCTTTGAGATAACACACATTCTACATAATTATCAAAAATATTGTTATTTATAAATTCTATTTTCCCATCAATGACTGCTTGATTAAAATCACATATTTTTACATCATTAAAATAATCTATTTTTTCTATTTCATTATATACTTTTTCTGCAAAGTTATCAGTTATTTGACAACCACTAGAATCATAGCATTTATATCCATTGTATTCAGCGGGATTATGGCTGGCTGTAATCATAATTCCAGCGCTGCATCTTAATTCTCTTACGCAAAATGACAACACAGGAGTTGGTTGTAATTCTTTTGTTATATATACTTTTATATCATTTGCAGCAAGTACGCTAGCCGCTTCTTGAGCAAATCTTTGCGAATTCTTCCTAGAATCAAACGATATAGCGACAGATAAATTTTCTGAATTAATTCTCAAATAATTAGACAAACCTTGAGTTGCTCTTCTAACTGTGTATATATTCATCCTATTACTACCAACACCAATAATTCCTCTCAAACCAGCTGTACCGAACTCTAAGCTTTTATAAAACCTTTCATATTTTTCTTGAGCCGATTTCTCTATATTTTTCAACTCGCTAATTAATTCACTATCACCTATAGCTTTTTCATTCCATAATTTGTATAAGTTCTCAATATCCAATTTCCACACTACTTTCCCATATATTAAATTTATTCTAGCATAATTATCTTTACAGTACAACTATAACTTTAATAGTACCTGTAAAATATTTATATGAATTTTAATCTCAAAATATTAAAAAGGCTACTTTAAAAGTAGCCTTTTCTATAAAAAACTTTTAATTATTTATAGCTGTTACAACACCTGAACCAACTGTACGTCCGCCTTCACGAATAGCAAAACGTAAACCTTCTTCAATTGCGATAGGTGTAATTAATTCAACATCCATAACAACGTTGTCGCCTGGCATGCACATTTCTGTTCCTTCTGGTAATTTAATCACGCC
The DNA here is from genome assembly GCA_902796915.1 of uncultured Ruminococcus sp. GTDB lineage: Bacteria > Bacillota > Clostridia > Oscillospirales > Acutalibacteraceae > RUG14215. The sequence goes on along the minus strand of CADBQS010000064.1, from coordinate 47,000 downwards.
AGTAACATCTGTAGTTCTGAAGTAAAATTGTGGACGATAATTATTAAAGAATGGTGTATGACGTCCACCTTCATCTTTTGTCAATACATACACTTGACCCTTGAACTTAGTATGTGGATTTATAGTTCCTGGCTTAGCTAATACCTGTCCACGTTCAATTTCATTTCTTTGAACTCCACGTAATAGAACTCCGATGTTATCTCCTGCTTCTGCATAATCAAGAATCTTTCTAAACATTTCGATTCCTGTTACTACAGTTTTCTTTCTTTCATCGTTTAAGCCTACGATTTCAACTTCTTCTCCTGTTTTTAACTGTCCACGTTCTACTCTACCAGTTGCAACAGTTCCACGTCCTGTAATCGTGAATACATCTTCAACAGGCATTAAGAATGGTTGGTCAGCTTTACGTTCAGGTGTAGGAATAAATTGGTCTACAGCTGCCATTAAATCTTGTACACATTTATACTCAGGAGCTGCTGGGTCTTTTGAAGCACATTCAAGTACGTTTAATGCAGAACCACGTATAATTGGAGTATCATCTCCTGGGAATTCATATTCATTTAAGAGTTCACGAATTTCCATTTCTACTAAGTCTAATAATTCTTCATCATCAACTTGGTCAACTTTATTCATAAATACAACAATATATGGAACGCCAACCTGACGAGCAAGTAAGATATGCTCTCTTGTCTGAGGCATTGGACCATCTGCTGCTGAAACAACTAATATTGCACCGTCCATTTGTGCTGCACCTGTTATCATGTTCTTTACATAGTCAGCATGGCCAGGGCAGTCTACGTGTGCATAGTGACGAGTTTCAGTTTGATACTCAACGTGTGAAGTATTAATTGTAATGCCGCGTTCTCTTTCCTCTGGTGCCTTATCGATATTAGCGTAATCTACGAAATCTGCTTCACCTTTAAGATTTAAAACCTTTGTTATAGCAGCTGTAAGAGTAGTTTTACCGTGGTCAACGTGACCGATTGTACCAATGTTTACATGTGGCTTATTTCTTTCAAATTTAGCCTTTGCCATTGTTTTTTCCTCCCTTTATTAAATCGTAATTTATAACCTTATATATTATATCAATTAAAAATTATAAATTCAACCTATAAAATTAATCATTCTTTTTATTTCTATCTGCAATTATAGTTTCAGATACAGATTTTGGTACCTCAGCATAGTGGCTAGGTTCCATAGTATATTGTCCTCTTCCTTGAGTTCTGGAACGCATATCTGTTGCATATCCAAACATTTCTGAAAGCGGAACCATTGCATTTATTCTTTGTGCTCCGGAAACAGCTTCCATTCCTTGAATCATACCGCGTCTTGAATTTATATCTCCAATAACGTCACCCATATATTCCTCAGGAACTGTTACTGTAACTTTCATTATAGGTTCCAATAAAACAGGATCTGCTTTTCTCATTGCTGATTTGAACGCCATAGAACCTGCAATCTTAAATGCCATTTCAGATGAGTCTACCTCGTGATAAGAACCATCATAAAGCGTTACCTTTACATCTACTACATTATATCCTGCAAGAACTCCCGATAACATAGCGCCTTGGATTCCGTTGTCAACAGCTGGAATGTATTCCTTAGGAATCGCTCCTCCAACTATAGAATTTACAAATTCATATCCTTTTGTTGGGTTAGGTTCTATCCTTATCTTAACGTGACCATATTGTCCACGTCCACCAGATTGTCTTGCATATTTCTCGTCTACTTCAGCATTCTTTCTGATAGTCTCTTTATAAGAAACTTGTGGCTTACCAACATTAGCTTCAACTTTAAACTCTCTAAGAAGTCTATCAACAATTATTTCCAAATGTAATTCGCCCATACCAGCAATGATTGTTTGACCGGTCTCTTCATCGGTGTAAGCCTTGAAGGTTGGATCTTCTTCTGCAAGCTTCGATAGTGCTATTCCCATTTTTTCTTGTCCAGCTTTTGTCTTAGGCTCAATTGCTACCCTAATTACCGGGTCTGGAAATTCCATAGATTCTAATATTACAGGATGTTTTTCATCGCACAAAGTATCTCCAGTTGTAGTATTTTTAAGTCCTACTGCTGCAGCTATATCTCCAGCATAAACGGTATCTATATCCTGCCTATGGTTAGCATGCATTTGCAGTATGCGACCTAATCTTTCGTTGTTATCCTTGGTAGAATTATAAACTGTTGATCCTGCATTCACACTACCTGAATATACCCTAAAGAAGCATAACTTACCAACAAATGGATCAGTTGCAATCTTAAATGCTAGAGCTGAGAATGGCTCCTCGTCTGAAGAATGCCTTTCTATTTCCTCATCAGTATCTGGATTTATTCCCTTTATTGCCGGAACATCCGTTGGAGCTGGCATATAATCCACTATAGCATCTAAAAGCTTTTGTACTCCCTTGTTTCTATAAGATGTACCACAGGTTACCGGAACCATATGATTAGCTATTGTAGATTTTCTTATACAATCTTTTACTCTTTCTATAGGAAGTTCCTTGCCATCCATATACATTTCAAATAATTCGTCATCTTGCTCTGCTACATGCTCCATTAATTCTGTATAGTACTTATCAGCTAGTTCTTTCATATCCTCTGGAATTTCTTCTACTCTGATATCTTTACCTAAATCATCACAGTAAACATAAGCTTTCATCTCTACAAGATCGATTATTCCCTTAAATGTATCTTCAGCACCAATTGGTAATTGGATAGGCACAGCATTACACTTCAAGCGTTCTTTCATCATTTTTACAACATTGTAAAAGTCCGCACCCATTATATCCATTTTGTTTACATATACCATTCTCGGTACACCATATTTATCAGCCTGACGCCATACGGTTTCTGATTGAGGTTCAACCCCGCCTTTTGCACAAAGTACCGTTACAGAACCATCTAAAACGCGCAAAGAACGTTCTACTTCTACAGTGAAATCCACGTGACCAGGAGTATCTATAATGTTTACTCTATGATCTTTCCAGAAACACGTAGTTGCTGCTGAAGTAATCGTTATACCTCTTTCCTGCTCTTGAGCCATCCAGTCCATAGTAGCTGAACCATCATGTGTTTCACCAATTTTATGATTTACACCTGTATAGAAAAGTATACGCTCTGTTGTTGTTGTTTTACCAGCATCTATATGAGCCATAATTCCTATATTTCTTGTCATGTCTAATGATACTTGTCTTGGCATAATATCCTCCTTTTCTTTTATTTTTCAATTAAATTACAGACAATAATTTTTACCAAACTATAATCCATAATAGGACAAAATGTCCTTAGTTTGTTTCAAATTCATTAATTCACAAAATCCAACATTTCCAAATATCCGTAAAAATTTATCTTTCACTTCACTTAAAGTCACTAATGGATTCATCCTTAAAAAATTCGATAACCAATCCCAAAATACATCTATATCTATTTCCTTGCTCATTGAGATTACCATCTATAATGCGCAAATGCTTTGTTTGCTTCTGCCATCTTATGCGTATCTTCACGTTTCTTAACAGAACCACCAATATTATTTACTGCATCTAAAATTTCATGGGCAAGTCTTTCTTTCATAGTCTTTTCTGACCTTAATCTAGAATACTTTGTTATCCAACGAAGACCCAATGTTTGTCTTCTATCTGCACGAACCTCGATTGGTACTTGATATGTTGCTCCTCCAACACGGCGAGCCTTTACTTCAAGCACTGGCATTATATTTTCCATTGCTTGTTCAAATACTTCTAATGGTTCTTTTCCTGTTTTTTCTTTAACAATATCAAATGCACCATAAACTATTTTTTGTGATATTCCTCTTTTGCCATCATACATAATATTATTTATAAGACGTGTAACAAGCTTTGAATTATATAATGGATCCGGTAAAACATCACGTTTCGCTACTGAACCTCTTCTTGGCACTTGTCTTCCCTCCTTCACAATAATGCTATCTTCGGTACTCGAAAGCGACAAAACTTTCGTTGTCCATACAGAGGCATAATATATATAAAATGCTTCTGCATTAACTTACATTCTTTTCATGCAATAACACATGGTTTTGTCAGAGTCCTACTTTTTCGCTGCACCTGCTTTAGGCCTTTTTGCTCCGTACTTAGAACGAGCCTGCATACGCTTAGCAACACCCTGAGCATCTAATGTCCCTCTGATAATATGGTAACGTACACCAGGAAGATCCTTTACACGTCCACCACGTATTAAAACCACACTGTGCTCTTGCAAATTATGTCCGATTCCAGGAATATAAGAACTTACTTCTATACCATTTGAAAGACGTACTCTTGCAATTTTTCTCAATGCTGAGTTAGGTTTCTTTGGTGTAGCAGTTTTTACGGCTGTACAAACTCCACGTTTTTGTGGTGAATTTTGGTTAATAGCTACTCTCTTTTTAGAATTCCATCCTCTTAAAAGAGCTGGAGCCTTAGCCTTTTTCTCTGATACTTCTCTTCCTTTACGGACTAACTGATTAAAGGTTGGCATATTACACCTCCTAAACAATTGTTTGTTGCATAATATCAATTAATAAAATAAATAATTAAAATAATTTATTGATTATTTTTTTTCATTAAATTAATACAACAACAATTTTATATTTTATCATAGTAAACCTATATTTGTCAATAATTCAATTTATAAATATTTTTCTAGAAATGCATTAACATTTTTAAATGATAATTATATAATAATTTGTATAAATTTTATAGATGTGATATTTATGAATAACAAATTAAATCTACTATTCGAAAAATTATTAAGCGATAAAAAATTTGCAAGTAAGTTTATAGAACAAAAAAGTTGGAAAGAGCTATATTCCTTTTGCATTTCAATTGTAGATGGCTACAGCTTTGAAGAATTTTATGATTATGTAATTGAAATGATAGAATTTGCAGACAAATTTTATTCCGAAAGTCCTCTTAGCAAAGAACAACTTAATCAAATATCAGGAGGTAAAATTACTGATAAATTTAAAGCAACATCAGCCGTAACGGCATCACTCATTGCTCTTTCCGCAACACCTATAAGTGCCGCCAATCCCCGCAAAACAAGTGAATTAAATACAACAAATATTAGTGAGTCAATTAAATCTGATGAAACCACTAAAAATGAAATGAGCTTAACTCAAAAAATTAAAAAAACTACTAAATCCATATTAGATTCTGCTAAAACAGTTTATAAAAATCATAAACTTGCATCAAATATCAGTGCCGGTGCCGCCGCTGTTTCTATTTTAGGATATTCAGCACATCAAACATTTAAAAATAAAAAAGAAATTCCAGAAGATTCACAGCAACAACAAGAGCGAGAAAGACTTGAAAGGGAAAGACAACAACAACTGCATAAACGTTTTGAAACTGCTAAACAACAATTTTATAGTATTATTGGCATGGAAAAGGCGAATGAGAGAAGACATCTAGCTTTACTTGGTAATTATATCCCTGACCCAATGGAACAATTAAGTTTTATCGAATATTTCAACAATAAAGCTAATATTACAAAACAATTTAAAACAAGTATATTAAAAAATTTAACAAAAAAATATTTCTCAATGAGATTGGAACCTCAACAATATAATCAGAATTTTATTAACGATATAATAAGTGCTATTAATGACTTACTTGGGCTAAGTTGCTCCAGTTTATTTCATGATCCCACTATTTTTTCCAGGGAATTCGATGGTGTATTTAGACCAAATAACGAAAATAAAGTTAGCGCTTTTGCAAATATAATTTCTCCAGTTGTACATCGTGAATTGGAAGCAAAAAGACAAGAACTGATTCGTAACCGTAATGCTAGACTTGAACAAGATAGAATTGACAAACAAATTTTTGATGAAGCAAAAAGACCTTAATATTATATATCAATAAAAATGCTGCTACCATGATTTCATGGTAGCATTTCATTAATTTATTTATGAAAATAATATTTTTCTACTTGCATCATCATTGTATATAATTGAATTTTCTTTACCTTTGCAAAGTACATTATCAATATTATTAACTTTTTCTGGAACTTTATTAATTTCCACATCACTATACCTGTGTATACCTGTACCAGCTGGTAGAAGCTTTCCTATAATAACATTTTCTTTTAATCCAATTAATGGATCAACCTTACCTTTTATTGCTGCTTCAGTCAAAACTCTAGTAGTCTCTTGGAATGATGCCGCTGATAAGAACGAATCTGTAGCCAACGAAGCCTTTGTTATACCTAATAATATCGGTATAAACGTAGCCTCTTTTAAATCTTTTTCTCCTGCTTCGATTCTATCTCTAATTTTCTTATTTTCTAAGGCTAATTCCGTTTTATCAACTACTGAATTAGGTAAAAGCTCTGTATCACCGGCATCTTCTATCCTAATTTTCCTCATCATCTGTCTTACTATAACTTCTATATGCTTATCGTTTATATCAACGCCTTGCATTCTATAAACCTTTTGTACTTCTTGGATTAAATAAGCCTCTACTGCTTGAGAACCTTTTATTGCTAAAACATCATGTGGATTCACTGAACCTTCTGTTATCATATCTCCAGCTTCAATCGTTTGTCCTTCTTCAACACAAACTCTTGAGCCAAATGGTATTAAGTAAGATTTTTCCTCTCCAGTCTCTTCGTTATATACAGATACGTGCCTGTTTTTCTTAATTTCTTCAAATTTTACTATTCCCGCAATTTCACTAATAATAGCTAATCTTTTGGGTTTACGTCCTTCGAAAAGTTCTTCTACACGTGGCAAACCTTGAGTAATATCTTCCGCACTAGCTACGCCTCCTGTGTGGAAAGTTCTCATTGTTAACTGCGTTCCGGGTTCACCGATTGACTGTGCTGCTATTATTCCAACTGCCTCTCCTACTGCTACCGGCATTCCGTTTGCAAGGTTTGCACCATAACATTTTTTACATACACCTTGCTTTGCTTGACAATTAAGTATAGACCTTATTTCTATCTTTGAAACACCTGATGAAATTATAATATCTGCATCGTTATCATCCATCATTTTATCCTTTGAAACAAGTATATTTCCTGTATTTTTATCCACGAAATCATGGCACAAATATCTTCCAACAAGCCTTTCGTGTAATCCTTCAATAACTTCTTTGCCTTCCTTGATATCAAATACAGTTATTCCTGTTTCCGCACCACAATCATCTTCACGAATTATTACATCTTGTGAAACATCAACAAGCCTTCTTGTCAAGTATCCAGAGTCCGCCGTACGTAAAGCTGTATCTGCAAGTCCCTTTCTAGCACCACGTGAAGATATAAAATACTCTAATATGTTAAGTCCTTCACGGTAGTTTGCTCTGATTGGTATTTCTATTGTAGCACCTGATGTGTTTGCTATAAGTCCACGCATACCTGCAAGCTGTCTTATTTGGCTCATTGAACCACGAGCTCCTGAATCTGCCATCATAAATACTGGATTATATTTGTCTAAATTTTTCTGAAGAGCCGTAGCAACATCATTTGTAGCCTTTTCCCATATTTTCAATATATGAGCTTTTCTCTCTTGCTCGGATATAAGACCTCTTCTGAATTGTTTTACTATAACATCAATCTTACTTTCTGCTTGTGCAATAATTTCTTTTTTCGCCGGAGGAATAACTGCATCAACAACTGCGACGGTTATCGCACCCCTTGTAGAATACTTAAATCCTTGTGCCTTAACATCGTCAAGTACTTTAGATGTCTTTTGCGTGCCATGCTTTTTAATGCATCTGTCAACTATAGTACCAAGCTGTTTTTTACCAACAAGAAAATCTATTTCTAAATCAAATGCATTTTCATTATTATTACGATCTACAAAACCCAAATCCTGTGGTATAGCTTGATTAAATATAATTTTTCCAGCCGTAGTATTTATGATTTTAGATTGAATTTTACCATTTATTAGAAGTTCTCTTCTAACTCTTATCTTAGCATGTAAGCTTATTGCTTTAGCATCATAAGCTGAAAGTACTTCATCAAAACTTCTGAAAGTTTTGCCCTCTCCTAATTCTCCATCTTTTTCCATCGTTAAATAGTAAGAGCCTAAAACCATATCTTGGGTTGGCACGGCCACAGGTTTACCGTCAGACGGCTTCAACAAATTTCCTGCTGCGAGCATCAAAAATCTTGCTTCTGCTTGTGCTTCTGCTGATAAAGGTACGTGTACAGCCATTTGGTCACCGTCAAAGTCCGCGTTGTAAGCCGAACATACTAATGGATGCAATTTAAGTGCTCTACCCTCTACTAGCACTGGTTCAAACGCTTGTATACCTAATCTGTGAAGTGTAGGTGCACGGTTTAGTAACACCGGGTGACCCTTAATTACTATTTCCAGTGCATCCCAAACTTCTGGTTTTGTTCTTTCAACAGCCTTTCTAGCTGCTTTTATATTACTTACAGCACCTACCTCAACCAATCTTTTCATAACAAAAGGTTTAAATAATTCAAGTGCCATTTCCTTTGGTAATCCGCATTGATATATCTTTAATTCAGGACCAACAACAATTACTGATCTTCCTGAGTAGTCTACACGCTTTCCTAAAAGATTTTGTCTAAATCTTCCCTGCTTTCCCTTAAGCATATCTGATAACGACTTTAATGAACGATTGTTAGGTCCAGTTACAGGACGTCCACGTCTACCGTTATCAATCAAAGCATCAACGGATTCTTGTAACATTCTCTTTTCATTACGAACAATTATATCTGGGGCCCCGAGGTCCATTAATCTTTTCAATCTATTATTTCTATTTATTACGCGTCTATATAAATCATTTAAATCAGATGTAGCAAACCTACCTCCATCCAATTGAACCATAGGTCTAATATCCGGTGGAATTACTGGTAAAACATCTAATATCATCCATTCTGGACGATTGCCTGATAATCTAAACGATTCCACAGCCTCTAATCTTTTTAATAGTCTTACTTTCTTTTGTCCAGAAGCTGATGCCAATTCTTCTTTTAATTGTTCAGATAATTTTTCTAAATCTATATCTTGAAGTAATTTTTTTATGGCTTCGGCACCCATCCCAGCCTCAAAATCATCTTCGTATTTTTCCCTCATATCCCTATATTCTTTTTCTGTCAGGAATTGTTGCTTTGTTAACTCTCTTACATCTCCTGGATTAGTAACAACATAAAGTGCAAAATATAGCACTTTTTCTAACATTCTAGGAGATATATCAAGTATAAGTCCCATTCTCGAAGGTATACCTTTGAAATACCATATATGAGATACAGGGGCTGCTAATTCTATATGCCCCATTCTCTCACGACGTACTTTAGACTTCGTAACTTCTACTCCGCACCTATCGCACACTTTACCCTTATATCTAATCCTCTTATATTTTCCACAATGGCATTCCCAATCTTTTTGCGGCCCGAATATTCTTTCACAAAATAGTCCATCACTTTCAGGCTTTAACGTACGGTAATTTATAGTTTCCGGTTTTTTTACCTCGCCGTATGACCAACTCCTGATTTTTTCCGGGGAGGCCAGTCCTATCTTTATTGACTCAAAAATATTAAAATCCATATTGCAACCCCTTAAAAATTATTCTTCCATTAAATCTAAATCCATATCGTCATCATCTTCCATATCTTCCTCTTCGAAGCTTTCATCTATACTGAAGTCCTCTTCGTCTGTCATTACTGAAGGTTCATCTAGTATCTCATTAGAAACATTTAATCCCATATCATCATCTTCGTCGAAATCGCGTTTCAAATCTATTTCTTTGTTCGATTTATCAAGAACCATTATATCAAGACACATTGATTGTAATTCTTTTATAAGTACCTTAAACGATTCTGGAATTCCAGGTTTGGGAACGTTTTGCCCTTTAACAATTGATTCATAAGTTTTTACTCTTCCTACAACATCGTCAGATTTAACTGTTAATATCTCTTGTAAAGTATAAGCCGCACCATAAGCCTCTAATGCCCAAACTTCCATTTCTCCGAAACGCTGGCCGCCGAACTGTGCTTTACCGCCAAGTGGTTGCTGCGTTACTAATGAGTATGGACCCGTTGAACGTGCATGTATTTTATCATCTACAAGATGGTGAAGTTTCAAATAATACATATATCCGACTGTAACTGGATTATCAAAATATTCTCCTGTACGTCCATCTTTTAACCAAGTTTTTCCATTCTCGCTATAACCGGCTTCTTTAAAACATTCAAATATATCACCTTCATGAGCTCCGTCAAATACCGGAGTCATTACTTTCCAACCTAAAGCCTTAGCAGCGTAGCCAAGATGAACTTCTAGCACTTGCCCTATATTCATACGTGAAGGTACACCCAATGGATTAAGTACAATATCAAGAGGAGTTCCGTCTGGTAAAAACGGCATATCTTCAACAGGTAATATTCTGGATACAACACCTTTATTTCCGTGTCTTCCTGCCATTTTATCTCCAACAGATATTTTTCTCTTTTGTGCAATATAGCACCTAACTACTTTATTTACTCCTGCTGCAAGTTCATCCTTACTATTTTCTCTTGTAAATACCTTTACGTCAACAACTATTCCATATTCACCATGTGGTACTCTCAGCGATGTATCACGTACTTCTCTGGCTTTTTCTCCAAATATGGCCCTTAATAATCTTTCTTCAGCTGTTAATTCAGTTTCTCCTTTAGGAGTTACCTTTCCAACAAGTATATCCCCAGCGTGTACTTCGGCTCCTACTCTTATTATACCGTTTTCATCTAAATCTTTTAGTAAATCCTCATTTACGTTTGGTATATCTCTTGTTATTTCTTCGGGACCAAGTTTTGTATCTCTTGAATCAATCTCATATTCTTCAATGTGTATTGACGTATAAACGTCTTCGCGTACTATTTTTTCACTTATCAATACAGCATCTTCATAATTGTATCCTTCCCAAGTCATAAATCCAATTAGTGCATTTTTGCCTAAACTAATTTCTCCATTTTTCGTAGCAGGACCGTCAGCTAAAACCTCGTTGGCTTCTACTCTTTGTCCCTTATTAACTATCGGAACTTGATTTACGCACGTACTTTGGTTTGAACGCATAAACTTGGTAAGTTTAAATGACTCTTTTTTACCTGAATCATATAAAACTGATATCTCGTTCGCACTTACAGACGTAACTACACCTGCTTCTTTTGATAATATACATACCCCTGAGTCAACCCCTGCTTGATACTCCATTCCAGTACCAACAATAGGTGCATCGGTAGTTAAAAGCGGTACCGCCTGCTTCTGCATGTTTGAACCCATCAATGCACGGTTTGCGTCATCATTTTCAAGGAACGGTATCATTGCTGTTGCAACTGAAACTACCATCTTAGGAGATACATCCATGAAATCTGCTCTATCCCTTTCTACTTCAACAAATTCATCTCTATATCTACCATTAACCTTAGAATTAACAAAGTGCCCTTCGCTATCAAGAGGTTCATTAGCCTGAGCTACTATATAATCGTCCTCTTCATCGGCTGTCATGTAAACTACTTCGGAGGTTACTACTCCCGTTGATTTATCTACTTTTCTAAATGGAGCTTCTATAAACCCATATTCATTAATTCTCGCAAATGTAGCTAAATAAGATATTAATCCTATGTTCGGTCCCTCTGGAGTTTCAATAGGACACATACGGCCGTAATGACTATAGTGAACGTCACGAACTTCAAATCCTGCTCTATCCCTAGAAAGTCCACCCGGACCAAGAGCTGACAAACGTCTTTTGTGTGTTAATTCTGCCAAAGGATTAGTTTGATCCATGAACTGTGATAATGGTGAAGAACCGAAAAATTCTTTCATTGCCGCAACAATTGGACGTATATTTATTAAAGCATGAGGTGTTATTACCTCTAAATCTTGAGCTTGCAGGGTCATTCTTTCTCTTATTACTCTTTCAAGTCTAGAAAATCCTACTCTAAATTGATTTTGTAAAAGCTCTCCTACCGAACGAATTCTTCTATTGCCTAAATGGTCTATGTCATCTGTAAGCCCAATCCCGTTTGCAAGACAACACATATAGTTAATAGATGCAAATATATCGTCTATAATTATATGTTTAGGAATAAGCTCATCTTTTCTCAATTTAATCTCATGCTTAATTTCTTCATCTGTACTGCAAGAACTAAGTATTTCAGCTAATACACTAAATCTAACCTTTTCGTTTATTTTAAGCTCTTTTTCTGCGTCAAAATTTACGAAATTGTTTATATCGACCATACCATTTGATATAATCTTAAGCTCTTTCTCTTCTACTTTTACGTATGCAACAAAAACTCCGGCATTTTCTATTTCAATAGCTTTTTCTAATGATATAACCTCTCCCACATCAGCCATTATCTCTCCTGTCATAGGATTTGGGATAGGCCTTGTAAGTTCTTGGCCTTTAAGTCTTCCTGAAATGGATAGCTTTTTATTATATTTATATCTGCCTACCTTAGATAAATCATATCTTCTTGCATCAAACAGTAAATTATTTATATGTGCTTGTGCACTTTCTATTGTTGGTGGTTCCCCCGGTCTTAATTTCCTATATATCTCAAAAAGTGCTTCTTCTGTATTTTTACATGTATCTTTCTGTATTGTTGCAAGAATTCTATCATCATCGCCAAAGTATTCTACTATTTCTGTATCTGTACTAAGCCCTAAAGCTCTAATAAAAGCTGTAATTGGGATTTTTCTGTTTTTATCTATTCTAACATATAATACATCATTTACGTCATTTTCATACTCAAGCCAAGCTCCGCGATTAGGTATAATTGTTGAACTAAACAATTGTTTACCTGTTTTGTCATATTCCATTTTATAATATACGCCAGGTGACCTTACTAATTGTGATACTATAACACGCTCTGCTCCATTTATGATAAACGTACCACTATCTGTCATAAGTGGGAAATCACCCATAAATACATCAGATTCTTTTATCTCACCGCTTTCTCTATTGAGTAAGCGAGCTGTAACTCTTAAGGCTGCTGCATATGTTGTATCACGCTCTTTACATTCGTCAATACTATAGTTTGGATGGTTTATATCTAATTTATAATCTACAAAATCCAGTACTAAATTACCTGTGTAATCTGTAATTCCAGAAACATCCTTAAATACTTCCTTCAATCCCTCATCCAAAAACCACTGATATGAATTTTTCTGTACTTCTATAAGATTTGGCATCTTTAGAACTTCATCGATCTTTGAAAAACTCATTCTGACAGTTTTACCAAGCTGCACTGGTTTGACGTTCACCATAGGCTCAAAACACTCCATTCATCTATTTGCCGTTTTTTCCGACTGTTTCCACTGTCTGCATTTACACAATCCACAATAACAATTACAAACCTAAATGTATCGTCTAACTCTTAAATAATCGTACAACTTTACAATACAAAATAATAAAATTGTTAAATCAAATTATAGACAAATAAAAATCCACTTGATTTTATTAATAAGTCATGATATCATTAGGTTAATTTGTATTTTTACGTATTATTATGCAGTGCTATATTATACTGTAAATTTATAGACGTGTCAAGGAAATTTTATTTTACTTTCGAGGTGATTTTTTTGGGTATTTATGACGAACTTAAAGATAGAGGTTTAATCGCTCAAGTTACTAATGAGGAAAAAGTTAGAGACTTACTTAATAATAAAAAAGTAAAATTTTACATAGGTTTTGAGCCTACTGCGAACAGCCTGCATGTTGGTCATTTTGTACAGATTATGATTATGGCAAGGCTTCAAAGGGCAGGACATATTCCAATAATATTATTCGGCGGCGGCACAGGAATGATAGGAGACCCGTCAGGTAAAACCGATATGCGTAGAATGATGACTGTAGATGAAATAAATTATAATATATCATGCTTTAAAAAGCAGGCAGAAAAATTTATAGACTTTTCCGATGGTAAAGCTATAATGTTAAATAATGCAGATTGGCTAAGTAATTTAAATTACATCCAATTCTTGAGAGAAGTTGGAGTTCACTTTTCAGTTAATAAAATGCTTGCTGCTGAATGTTATAAACAAAGATTGGAAAAAGGTTTATCTTTCTTCGAACTTAACTATATGATTATGCAAAGCTATGATTTTCTTCTTCTTAATCGTAAATATGATTGTCAACTTCAACTAGGTGGTAACGACCAATGGAGTAACATAATCGGAGGAGTGGAATTAATACGTAGAATTGATGGTAATGAGGCTTTCGGTCTTACATTCGTATTATTAACTACGAGTGAAGGTAAAAAAATGGGCAAAACTGAAAAGGGTGCTTTATGGTTAGACCCACAAAAAACAAGCCCTTATGAATTTTATCAATATTGGAGAAATGTTGATGATAAAGACGTTATAAAGTGTTTAAAAATATTAACATTTTTGCCTTTAGATGAAATAAAAAAATACGAAGCATTAAGCGGAAAAGAAATTAATTTAGCAAAAGAAGTTTTAGCTTATGAAATTACTAAACTCGTGCACGGTGAAGATGAAGCAAATAAAGCAAAAGAAGCTTCTAAGGCTATATTTGAAGCCGGAAAATCATCAGAAAATATGTTATGTACTGAAATAGTTGAAAATGATTTAACGGATGATTCAATTGATATTATATCACTTCTTTTAAAGATGGATTTAGTAAAATCCAGAGGTGAAGCTAGGCGTTTAATAGAGCAAGGGGGCATATCTATTGACGATAATAAAATTAGTGATATTAACTTCAAGATACAAAAAGAATTGTTATTAAATGGATGTATAATTAAAAAAGGTAAAAAAGTATATAAAAAAGCAAAATATGAGGGATGATATAGAATATCATCCCTATTTTTAATTTTATCTTGACCTATCTAAATCAAATAACGAAACATTTACATTAGAATCCGCATCAATTAAAGCAGCAGCAAAATCTGCAACATAACCTGTATCATCACAGCAAAAGCAAAAATTCCATATTCCATCTTTATTTGCTCTGAGACCAGCTCGACACCATTCAGAATTATATCCTTTTGAGCCATTCAGAAATACCAAATAATCATTATTTTTATAAAAACTATCCAACGTAGGTTTTAGTCTCCTTGCTTCATCTAAAGGTATATAAGCAACACAAATTATCTTTCCTTTGTGGTTTTTCAATGATTAAAACTCTACACGTATATCGCTCATTACAATCTCTCCTTTCATCATATTCTGTCAACGTGTATTTTTTTTGTTGTTTTTTACATCTCGCTCAAATTTTTAAACACATTTATGATTTCAGATTCATTTTTATTTGTGCCACCAGATGCCAAACGTGGACTTCCTCCACCTTTTCCCTCTAATCTTTCCATCATATAATTTATTATTTCATTAGACTTAAATTTGTCTTTAGTTTCTATACTAGAAGCAATTATTATTCTTTTTTTCTCTCCCGAGCATATACATAAAATTACTCCCTTAATAGCATCAGCTATATTTATAACATCGTCGTTTATTGATTTATAGCTATTCTTACATGTAATATATGCAAAGTTTACTCCGTTTTTAGGTTCCACATATACTATATCTGATTTATTTATAGATTCATTATCTTTTTTATTTGAATCTGTAGCTTTAATAGATTGCTTTTGTAATTTTTCAATTATGTTTTCATTTTTTACTTTCAGTAAACTTGACACCTCATTAACTATATGCCTTTGCTGATGAATATAATTTATAGCTTCTTTTCCTGTTAATGCAGATATTCTTTTTATGCCTTTTCCTATTCCTTCTGTTGACGTAATTACAAATAACCCTATATTTCCTGTCATACTCGTATGTGTTCCACCGCACAACTCTTTGGAAATATTATCAACGCTAACTACCCTTACTTTTTCTCCATACTTACTATCAAATAAAGCAATAGCTCCTTCGCTTATAGCTTTATTTATATCTTTTTCTTCAATACTTATCTTTACATTATTTCTAATATATTTGTTAACTAACTCTTCAATTTTAAATATATCAGATTCAAGAAGCGGTTTATCGTAATTAAAATCAAATCTCAATTTACATTCATCAATCTTAGAACCTGCTTGATGTAATTCATTACCAAATAAGCTTCTTAATGCACTTTGTAGTAAATGTACGGCTGTGTGACTATTAGATGAATTAGTCCTTCTTTCTAAATCAAACTCCGAAATGACATTTTCTCCTAAAGTTATTTTCCCACTTTTAATTTCTCCAATATGGATAAATACTCCATTTTTAGTCTTTTTTATTTCATCGACTCTCATTTTAAACGTATCATTATATATATATCCTTTGTCTGAACATTGCCCTCCAGATTCAGCATACATACATGTTTTATCTAATATTAAGGATACCTTCTCTCCCGAATTTGCACTCTCAGAATTTGCTTTTTCTTTTATTATTCCTAAAACTTTACCTTCTATTTTTGAGTTATCATATCCACAAAATAACGTACTTCCATAATTATTTAACAAGCTTTGTTCTAATAATACATTCTCCGAATTATCTTTATTTGAATTTCTCGATATTTCCTTATGTTTACGTAATTTTTCCTTATATTCCAATTCATCTAATGAAAGTGAATTTTCATTACAAAATTCTTTAATTATATCAATAGGTAGTCCAAACGTGGTTACAAGTTCAAAAGCTTCATCTCCTGATATCGATTTAGAATTTAATTTAATCTGCTCTAGTCTCTCTAACCCGCCTTTCAAAACTTTACTAAATTGATTATACTCATTTTTAAATTCATTCAAAATATAATCTTTATTTTTAATAAAGTTAGGATACATATCACAATAAGAATCAAGTATAAATTCTATAACGTCCTCAAAATCAAAGTTCTCTATTTTATATTTATTTATAATTAATATACATTTTCTAATCAATTTTCTTGGTATATATCCCCTACCCTCGTTAGATGGCTTTACCTTTTCCGATAGTATTAATACCGATGTTCTTAAATGGTCCGTCATAATTAATACATCTCTCTCGGATATATTACCACTATGAATTTTACTATAAATTTTATCTTTTATAGGACATAGTAAATCCGTCTCGTAAACAGATTTACAATCATTCAATACCATTGATAATCTCTCAAGTCCTGCTCCAGTATCTACGCTAGTAAAACTTAATTTACTATATGTACCATCTGCGTTCTTATTAAGCTGCATAAATACTCCGGCATTCCAGATTTCTATATATCTCTTTTTTGTGTCGAATTCTTTACCCAGTTTATATTCTTCTCCAACTCCTGTATCGTAAAAAACTTCCGTACAGGGGCCACATGGACCTGTTTCTGACGTCGGTCCCCAAAAGTTATCTTCCTTACCGCATGCAACTATATGATTTTCATCTATACCAGCTTCAATCCAATATTTTCTTGCTTCTTCGTCTGGATTAAGTCCTAATTCATCGTCGCCGGCAAAAATAGTTACGTAAAGCTTTTCGTTATGTATACCTAAATCCTTAGTCAAAAATTCGTAGGCTAGCTTTATTGCCTTTTCTTTAAAGTAATCGTTTATAGACCAACTACCTAGCATTTGAAAGCTTGTTAAATGGTGCTTGTCCCCGATTTCATCAATATCTATAGTCCTTATGCAAGGTTGTACGTCACATAATCTTGGACTTGGAGGATTTTCCTCACCTGTAAAAAATTTCTTTAACGGAGCCATGCCTGAATTTATAAATAATAAAGTTGGGTCATTTTTCGGTACGATTGATGAATCGCTTATAAGCATATGTTCTTTTCTTTGGAAAAATTCTAAAAATTTTCCGCGTATCTCTCTTGAAGATATTTTGTTCACTAACATCACCTTTTTTACTTTTTATTATAATCTATTTTATCATAACACATTAAAAGGAAAATAGCTATATCTAGCTTAGAAAGAGATTTAACAAAGCAAATTAGCCTTTATTTTGCTATAAATTTACTAAAAATATTTTATAAAATTCTTATTTAGAACCTGATTTTATTTTTTATAAAAACTATTGACAAAAAAAAAAAATAGTAAAATAGTAACTGTGAACAAAATATTTATAAGGAGTGATTTTTTATGGCAGGCGAATTTGGCAATTTTAGTTCTCTTAATAAAAAAACAGTAAC
Organism: uncultured Ruminococcus sp.; assembly: GCA_902796915.1. Taxonomy (GTDB): domain Bacteria; phylum Bacillota; class Clostridia; order Oscillospirales; family Acutalibacteraceae; genus RUG14215. The sequence goes on along the minus strand of CADBQS010000064.1, from coordinate 28,935 downwards.
TTTCGATGCATTGACGAAACTCGCTGAAAAAGCTAGCAAGGCTTGTGAAACATTTAATGAAAAAACTAAAGGATCTTCTAATGGAAAATCCGCGAATTTTGGCAAGGCAGAAGCGGATCGCAATAAAACACTGCAGCCTTTCTGTAACGATCTCAAAACATATAAGGATGAAACCCAAAAAAGATTGGACTTGGTTGACCAGGCGCTACAAAAATTGGAAAGTAAAGCGGGTATAAATTGAAAGACACCGAAAAAATGCCTCGCTCGTGCTGGTATGCCGAGCGGGGTTTTACTGTCTTGCGTAAGTGTTTCGGTGATCAACTAATCTTGACATCCGCAACTTTCATTATATTCTATGCGTCTACCGCAACCGCAGCCATGCTCGCCATCGGCTGCTTCACTTGTTCTTGGCGGGAAAAATTCGTCGGTCGGGAACTCTATTCTGCTAAATAATTCGCATGGATTGTCTGAAGAAGATACGCATTCTTTATCTGGTATACAGAAATCATACGTTGGTATCATCATTGGTACGTTTCTCTCGATTTGGACTATTGTAAATAATCCTATGGAAACACTTACAGTTTTAGCAGCGTTTTGGACTATAAATTCCCCACCGTATCTTGTGCATATACAATCTGGTATATTACATTTCAATTCGCAGCAACATCCCCTGCATTCACATAGCTTAGCCGATAGTGCTATTGGGTCCGCTACTTGGACTGTTGCTCTTGGTAAATTACTTGCCGGTAAATTCACGTTTGTAGCTTCATTTCTACAATTTTCCGAACTATATATACTTACGCTTCCTTCACTTCCATAAAGTATAACCTTTTTACTAAATATTGATAATCCATTAACCGTCACAGGCATTGCTGCTGGTGCCATAAATACGTCTAAGCATACTTCAAAGAAGAATGTCATATTAACGGAATAAAATCCCTTTTGGAAAGGTACTGCTTCTAAATCGATGCAAACATCAATTACGTTTACGTCACGTACTCTAACATTACATGCCTGGTCTATTACGTGTTGTCCAGCTTCCGTGAAATATACTCTCAAATCTTCTAAACAGTCTTTGTCCGCACAAGAATCATATATTCTGTATGCATCTATACATACAGCTTCCTTGAAATTGTTCTGATTATTAGAACACGAAAAAGATGTAAGATTTTCTGACATATAAAAATTCCCCCCTAAAAATGTAAGAGATTTGCTATCAATTACATATTATGGGGAAATCTATATTTATGTTACTACCATCTAAACCTTTTGAAGTCTAGCGAAATTCGACATAAGTTTTTTTATTCCAATATTCTCAAAATTTATTTCCAACATACTATCATTGCCCATATTCATTGAAGATAGTACTGTACCTTTTCCAAAAGTATTGTGTAAAACAAAATCACCCGGATTGAACGATAAATTCGCACTTTTTCCTACTCCACCAACAACTTGACCGAAATGCCTTGCAGCTATAGCGGATTTCACTCTCATTTCTTGAGCTGACTTAGGAGTTTCTTCACTTGGGTCTAGTTTTTTCCAATCTCTTGATTTTGTCCTTAATATAATATCCTCTGGAACTTCACTAACAAACCTTGATAGCTTATTATGTGAAGTACTTCCAAAAATCATTCGGCTATCTGAATTTAACATATAAAGCTTCTCTTTTGCTCTTGTTATTCCAACATAAGCAAGCCTGCGTTCTTCCTGAACCTCAATAGGGTCATACGTAGCCTGCATTCCAGGGAAAATTCCTTCTTCCACTCCCGGTAAAAATACAACTGGGAACTCTAACCCCTTTGCTGAATGCATCGTCATTAATACTACGGAATCAGAATTTTCATCGTAATTATCAATATCCGTCATTAAAGAAACTTCTTCTAAAAATCCAGACAATGTTGCTCCTTCTGGGTGTTCTGACTCATACTTAATTATATTACTTGACAGTTCATGTATATTTTCTATTCTCGATTCAGCATCGTCATCATCATTCTTTAAAAATTCTATATATCCCATTTTATCTAATACCATATTGTATAATTCTTCTAATGAAACTCTTCCGCTATCTGCCAGTTCTTTAAGACTATCTATAATTTCAGCAAATGCTTGTAATTTTACGGAAACACGTTGTAAAGAATCATATTTGTCAGCATTCCTTATAACATCTAATAATCCAGTGTTTGTTTGGACTGCAATTTCCAGTGCTTGCGATATAGTACGTTCACCAATTGAACGCCTAGGCTGATTTATAATTCTGCGTAACCTTACTTCATCCAATGGATTATTTATAACACTCAAATATGCTATCATATCTTTTATTTCTTTACGCTCATAAAACCTTACTCCGCCAAGCATCCTATATGGAATACCAGATTTTACAAAAACCTTTTCTAAAACATTAGATTGCGAATTCATTCTATATAAAACTGCAAAATCAGTATACTTTCTTCCTTCATCAACACCTTTTTTTATTGCGTTGACGATATAATTAGCCTCATCATATTCACTATAAGCGGTATGTACACTTATTTTTTCTCCAACAGGATTTTCCGTCCATAATGTTTTACCTTTTCTATTTTCATTATTAGCTATTAATGCATTGGCTGCATTCAATATATTTTTCGTAGACCTATAGTTTTGCTCTAATCTTATAGTTTTAGCCTGCGGATATATTTTTTCAAAATTAATTATATTTTCTACTGTTGCTCCTCTAAATTTATATATACTTTGGTCATCATCTCCAACAACACATAAATTACCATACTTATCAGAAAGTAATTTTACTAATATATACTGTGCATAATTTGTGTCTTGATATTCATCAACAAATATATATTTAAATTTTTCTTGATATTTTTCTAATACATCTGGGAAAGATTTAAATAAATTTATCGTATTAACAATTAAATCATCAAAATCCATAGCACCTGCATCTTTGAGTCTCTTTTGATATAGTTCGTACACTTCTGCTATTTTTGAAAGCCTATAATCACTTCCATACTTAACTTTAAAGTCACGCACTCCCAAAAGCTGGTCCTTAGCCCTAGAAATCTCTGAAGCTATAGATTTATACGATAGCACTTTATCATCTATTTTTAATTGCTTCTGACAATCCTTAATAAGCTTTTTAGTATCATCTGTATCATATATAGCAAACTGATTTGTATATCCTAATTTATCAGCATGAATTCTTAATATTCTGCAACACATAGAATGAAATGTTGACGCCCAAACATCCTTACTATTCTCTCCCAACATTAATGAAAGTCGCTCTTTAAGCTCATTAGCCGCTTTATTAGTAAATGTTATGGTAAGAATATTGCATGGGGCAACCGGTGATACCTTAATGATTTCAGATATATCATCACTATTTCCTCCATCACGCATAAAATTTTTTAACTTATCTATCGTTTCTTCCGTAACGTATGATGGAACCAAATCACTATTATAAGCATAGCCATATTTAATCATATTAGCTACTCGGTTTACTATAACAGTAGTTTTACCGCTTCCTGCACCAGCAAATATTATCAATGGACCATCCATATAAAATACAGCTTCCTTTTGCTTATCATTCATTCTGGAAAAGTCCCGTTCTATTAAGCTCCTTCTAAGCTTTAAAAACTCCTCTTTTACTGTATTATTCATTTAAGCACCGCCAAAATTTATTTTTTGATGCATTAATTATACAACTTTTCTCAATTTATTGCAATCCAATCTATTAATAATAAAAATTAAATTTTTATATTAAATTATTCTAAGTATTCAACCTGATTAATATATTTTTTAATATTATAAAACTATATCTTTAACAATTCTTCCATAAGTAGGGCAAACAACACCTGCTGCATTCGCTTCATCTGTATCTATATGCATTGCTAAACTATATAATGGATTTACTCTTATCAATACATCTCCAAATATAACTTTCCTTAATTGACTGTTTATTTTTACTGAAACTATTTGTCCATCTTGTACAGAAAATCTCTGTGCATCTGAAGGTAACATATGAATATGCCTTTGTGCTATTATTACCCCCTCATTTATTTTAAGCTCACCTTTAGGCCCTATAAGTTTGCACCCCGCTGTTCCAGATATATTACCTGAATCTCTTATTTCAGTAGATATACCTATTTTTCTAGAATCAGTCATAGAAATTTCCACTTGTACTTTAGAACGTGACGGTCCCAAAATTGCAACATTTTTTATGGAACCTCTATTTCCCACAATTTCCAATCTTTCTTCACAAACAAACTGACCGGGCTGTGATAAATCCTTTTTAGGTGTTAATTTATATCCATCTCCAAAGAGCTTACATATAGCATTATCTGAAAGATGTATGTGCCTTGCGGATACCTCTACTAAAAATTCCATCCTAACTACTCCCTTTTATATTTATATTAGAATTTATTAGCATCTCCTCTGCATTTTTCATATTTATTTCCGATGTTACTAATCCACCAATTATTCTTGCTATTTCAATTTTTCTTTCCTCAAAGCTTAATTTATTAACATGTGAAGACGTAATATTATTCTCTGTTTTCTTGTCTACCATAAAATGTTCGTCACCCATAGCCGCTATTTGGGCTAGATGAGTAATACAAATTACCTGTTTTTCTCTTGATAACTCTTTTAGCTTTATTCCTATCTTTCTTGCTGCACTACCGCTTACTCCTGTATCAACTTCATCAAAAATTAAAGTTCCCGAATTTCCACTATCTGATACAGTATTCTTTATTGCCAACATTATCCGCGAAAGCTCTCCTCCAGATGCTATTTTATTTATTGGTTTTGCCGTATCTCCCTTATTCGTAGATGCCCAAATTTCAATTTTATCTATTCCTTTATCATTAATATCACATTTTTCTTGATTTAAAAATAACTTTACATAAGGCATATCAAGAAACTTTAACTCATCTTCTACTTTTTCTATAAACTTATTTCCTATTTCATTTCTCTTTTCAGATATATACTCTGCTTTTTTATAACATCGATTGTAAAGAACATCATATTCGTTTTTAATATCATTAATCTGCTCATCACTCAACTCTATTTCCGATAATTTCCTTTTAGCATCATCTAAAAAGTTAATCATATCATCAGTTGTTTCGCCATATTTTCTACTTAATTTATCAAGATAATCAAGTCTACTTTCAATTCGATTTATCTCTTTCGGATTATAATCCAATTGTTCTCTAATATTTTGTACATCTACCCTACATTCATCAAGTTCATAATATACATTAGATAATTGATTATATACCCTTTCAATATCACTATTATATTCAGATATATTTCCCAATAAATTCATAGCTTTCTCCACCATATCAACGGCTCCGCTATTCATATCATTGCCATTTAATATATCTGCAGATTCACACATTGAATTCATTATTTTTTCACTATTTCTATTGGCATCCCTTAATTTTAATAATTCTTCCTTTTCTCCACTCACTAAATTTGCCTCTTCTAGTTCATTAATTTGATATTTTAAAAGGTCTAACATCCTAGCATTTTCTGCATTATTATTTACAATAGACTTTAACTTATTTTTTACTAATAATAATTTTTCATATAGATTCTTATATTCTTTAATATCATCTTTTAAATTACCTATAATATCTATATATTCCATGTGTGTATCAGGAGAAAATAAACCGTAACTTTCGTGCTGTCCGAATGTACTAATTAATTCGTCTCCTAAAGATTTCAATATTGAAACTGTAGCCGGCCTTCCGTTTATTTTACAAATATTTTTACCGTTTACATTAAATTCTCTATAAATCAAAATCTCATTTTCTTCTGCTTCATATCCCATATTATTAAGAATACTTATTATCTCATTATTATTATTTATAAACAATGCACTTACTAAGGCGTTATCGCAACCTTGCCTTATAATATCTTTTGATATTCTTCTTCCCATTATCGCATTTATAGCATCTATAATAATAGATTTTCCGGCACCGGTTTCCCCTGTTATTATATTTAAATTATCTCCAAAATTTATATCCACATTCTTTATTACGGCAAAATTCTCTATATGTAAATGAGAAATCATAATTACCACCACATACATTCATTTTATTAACTTCTGTTTTAAATTTTTATAGAATCTATTTTCATCTAACGATATAAATTCTACTTCTATTTCAGATTTTTTTACTTCTATTTCTCCACTTTTTTTACTATTAAAACATAAATCTCCGTCAGATATTATATTAACCTCAGAGCCATCTCTAAGTTCATATTTCACTCTCATTGAAGTATCTAATCCTACAATTAACGAACGTGAATTTAATGAATGTGGAAAAATCGGTGTTATTATGGCACATTCAATCCCAGGTTCAACAATCGGTCCTCCGGCAGACATAGAATATGCTGTTGAACCAGTTGGCGTAGACAATATTATCCCATCTGAACGAAAATTACATATATTATTATTCCCCTTATAAATGCTATAATCTATAATTTGAGAATTAATATTTCTTGATATAACTATTTCATTTAATGATAAAAATTTTTTATTATTTTCCACATCTTTAAATTCAAATAAAATTCTTTTATCTATCGTATAAAATCCCTTTATAACATTTGATAATTTATTTAATTCATTATTTTCTAAGCTAGATATAAATCCTAATCTTCCCATATTTATACCCAAAACTTTTGTATTAAATTTTGCCGCAAGCTTAGAATACCGCATTATAGTACCATCTCCACCGATTATAACAGCAATATCGGCAGATTTGATAATCTCATATTCATCATCACACCAATTAATAGCGCCACAATCTATAATATCTTTAAATTTCTTATCTAATATTATATTAAACCTTAACTCTATTAACTTTTTTACTGTATCTATGAAACAATTATAATATTTTTCCCTTTCTATATTAGTTAAAACAGTTAGATTCAAAATTATTTCTCACCACCATTTAACTCCTCATGGGATTTCTCTACAATTCCCTTTATGTCTATATGCTCACAATTTATTTTTTTATCAGACTTTTCTATATAAATCAAGTACTCTATGTTACCCTCTGGCCCTTTAATAGGAGAATAATCAATTCCGTGAACTAAAAAACCGTTTTCTATACAAAAACTATATATTTTTTCTATAACTTCAATGTGAACTTCTTTGTCTCGTACTACTCCTTTTTTCCCAACCTTTTCTCTTCCTGCTTCAAATTGAGGTTTTATCAAGCATATTGCCCTAGCCCCATCGCTCACTATTTCTCTTACAACAGGTAATACAAGACACAAGGATATAAACGAAACATCTATAGAGAAAAATTTTATATCGTCTTTTATAATATTCTTATCTATATATCTTATGTTCGTTCTCTCAAGATTTACTACTCTTTCATCATTTCTTAAACTCCAAGCTAACTGTCCATAGCCAACATCTATTGAATACACTTTACTGCATCCATTTTGAAGCATACAATCTGTAAATCCCCCCGTGGATGCACCAATATCCATTGCATTTATTCCATGCAAGTCTATATTAAATACTTTCAAAGCTTTTTCTAGCTTTAATCCGCCCCTACTAACATATTGTATTTTATTTTGTCTTACTTCTAATTTAACATCTTCATTATATACCATTCCGGGCTTATCAGCCTTCTGATTATCTACATATACTCTACCTTCCATTATGAGTATTTTCGCCTTTTCTCTGCTTTGTGCATATCCTTTTTCATATACAATCATATCTAATCTTTTTTTCATAAATTCTCTACGCTCTCCAAAGTTATCTTATTTACTATACCATCAACATCAAATGAAAATTTCTTCATCTGAGATTCAACGGATGCATGCTTCACAAATTCATCATCTATCGCATTCAATATAAATCTTCCATTAAATCCATACTCTAAAAGCTCACATCCGAATTTTTCTCCGATTCCTCCGCTACGCATCGCTTCTTCAAAGAAAAATACTTTTTTAAATTTACTTGATTCTAATAAAGATTCACGATTTATTGGCTTTACAACATTTAATTTAATTATACGTATTTTTTTACCTGTTTTTACAAGTTTAAGCCTTGCTTGCCAAACATAAGAAAAAAGCCTACCATACGTTACAACTACTGTATCTGCGCTATCATCGCCATAGCAATCGAAATCATTCTCTGTACATTTAAATCCTATCGGCTTAAACGGTTGTCCTCCCTTAGGATATCTTATAACTGAAACATTATTTGTACTATTTATAGCTCTACCTAGCATACTCTCTAGTTCATCATAAAAACATGGAGCATAAATCGTAACATTAGGTATAGAGTTAAAAATAGCTATATCCATTATTCCCTGATGAGTTTCACCATCTTCTCCTATAAGTCCAGCTCTATCTATCGCAAATATTACCTTCAATTTCTGTAATGCAGCATCATGTATTATTTGGTCATAGCCTCTTTGTAAAAAACTAGAATATACCGCAAATACAGGTATCATACCTCCTCTTGAAAGTCCTGCTGCAAAAGTTATAGCATGTTCTTCCGCTATTCCAACATCAAAAAATCTAGATTTATATTTATCCGCAAATTCAGATAGTCCCGTACCAGATTCCATCGCAGCAGTTATAGCACATACTCTTTTATCATTCTCGGCAAAATTGCACATCAATTTACCAAAAACATCAGAAAAGCTTCCCTGTGCTTTTCTAGTCATACCTGTTTCTATATCAAATCCAGAAACCCCATGATATTTATATGGAAATTTTTCCGCAAATTTATATCCCTTTCCTTTAGAGGTTAACACATGCACAACTACTGGGCCTTGTATATCCTTTATCATATAAAAAACTTTTCGCATTTCTTTTATATCATGGCCATTAATGGGACCATAATAATTAAATCCCATACTCTCAAAAAGCGTAGTTTTAGACAGTAAACTTTTTACGGCTGTTTTAGATTTAGATACAATCTCTTTAAGATGTCCACCTAATAATGGAACCTTATCGAGCGTTGTTTCAACTGTATTTTTCAATTTCATATATGACGGCTTTATTCTGACGTATGTAAGATACCTAGCCATAGAACCTACATTTCTTGATATCGACATTTTATTATCATTAATTATAACTATAAAATTCTTTTTAAATTTACCAGCATTATTTAGTCCCTCATAAGCAAGTCCACCAGTTAATGCTCCATCGCCTATAACTGCTACTACGTTACCACTTTCTCCTTTTATTCTTTTCGCCTGAGCAAGTCCCAAAGCTGCAGATATTGATGTACTGCTATGCCCAGAAGTAAATTTGTCATACTCGCTTTCTTCTATATTCGTAAATCCAGATAATCCTCCTTCCTTACGAATACTATCAATATTATTAAATCTCCCTGTTAGAATTTTATGCGTATAGCTCTGATGCCCTACATCCCAAATTATAGCGTCTTCCTCTTTATTAAACACACTATGAAGGGCTACAGTCAACTCTACTGTCCCTAAATTTGATGCTAAATGTCCACCATTTTTAGATATTGTATCGAGTAATTTAGCTCTTATCTCACTGCATAACTTTTTAAAATTTTTTACCTTATCTAAATCTTTAGGTGAAGTTATTTTATCTAATATTTCGTACTCCATTTTTACTCCTTTACTTCCAAGTCAAAAATACATCGCCTAGCTTACTCTACATCCAAGTGAAACCGTTAATTCCTTCAAAAACTTTGTTCCTTCTCCTAAATCATTCAGAATATCTACTGCTTCACAAGTTAAATCTCTTATCTTTTCTTTTGTTTTTTCTAATCCACATATAGATAAATACGTATGTTTATTATTCTTATTATCGCTTCCTGAGGGTTTACCAATAACATTTTCATCCCCATAAATATCTAATACATCATCAACCAGTTGGAATTCTAAGCCTATTACCCTACCATACTCTTTTACTATGCCTAACTGTTCATCACTTGCATTTGCAAGTACTGCTCCCATTTGAGCCGCACATTCTATAAGTAAACCTGTTTTCTTCATATACATATCTAAAATCAAATTTATATTTGCATTTTTTTCGTTAATAGATAAATCTATAATTTGCCCAGACACCATGCCACTTGCTCCTGCAGCACTAGAAAGTAAATTTGTTACTTTAACTATCTTTTCCGCATTAAACAAATTAAGAATTTTATCAGATGTTATTATATCAAAAGCATTAGTTAGTAATGCATCACCTGCCAAAAGTGCCAACTCTTCCCCAAAAGCGATATGATTGGATGGCTTACCTCTTCTTAAATTAGAATTATCCATACAAGGTAAATCATCATGTATTAATGAATAAGTATGTATCATTTCAATAGAACAAGCAAATGGTATTATATCAATTGGATTTCCTCCAAAAAGTTCATGGAATGCCATCATTAATATCGGTCTTATTCTCTTCCCTCCACTTAATAAACTATATCCCATAGATTCCATTAAATTTTTTTCAATATTTTTAATGCCAGATAAATAATTAGCTAGACCAGATTCTATTAAATTTTTATAAAAATTCATACTTGATTCATAATTCATATAATTCACCTTATTCAGCTTTGTTTATATCTATAACAGTAATTTTCTGCTCTGATTCACTTAAAACGTCCTTGCAATACTTCGCTAACTTCATTCCTTCTTCATATAACTTTATTGATTTTTCTAAGTTTTCTTCGCCTTGTTCAAGCCTTTGTGTAATTTCTTTTAACTTATTTAAAGCGTATTCAAAATCAATATTTTTTTTCATTTATTAATTCTCCTTATATTCACTAAGTCACAACTAAATTCATCATTTCCTAGTATTATATTGATGTTCTTTCCATCCCCTACATCAGATAAATTCTTAATTAAATTCTTGCCTTTAGATAAAATCGCATAACCTTTTTTAGGTAAAGAAAGAGGATTTAATATCTTTAATTTTCCCTCAAACACCTCAACTGATTTTTGTTTTTCTTCTAAGCACACTTTAATTAGTTTTCTCAAACGATTGATGTAATCATCAACATTTTGATTTAATACAGATAATCTATTATGTGGAGAAACATTATTCATTCTATTTAAGATAGATACTAACTCATAATTATAACTATCCAAAATAGTTTTTATTGCAGAGTTTAACCTACCCTCAATATAATCTAATTCCGAAATAATATCTTTTACATCAGGTACAGATATTTCTGCCGCTACGGAAGGTGTAGGTGCTCTCATATCAGCTACAAAATCACATAATGTGAAGTCCGTTTCGTGCCCCACGGCCGATATAATCGGAATATTACAATTATAAATTGCTCTAACTACATTTTCATCATTAAACGCCCATAACTCTTCTATAGAACCTCCGCCTCTTGCTATTATCACCACATCAGCATTACTATTTTCATTAACATAGTTTAATGCTTTAACAATTTGCACTGGAGCTTCTTCGCCTTGTACCTGAACAGGATAAACTTCAATGTTTACTAATGGATATCTCCTTTTTAGTACGCTCTGAATATCATGGATTACCGCTCCAGTTATTGATGTTATTACCCCTATTTTCTTAGGATATAAAGGCAATGCTTTCTTCTTTTCAGAATCAAACAATCCTTCTTTCATAAATTTAGATTTTAGTTCTTCAAACATCATATAATAAGAACCTAATCCAGTTGGCAATAAATCTTCAACATATAATTGATATTGTCCGCTTACTTCATATGTCGATACTGTCCCTCTTGCTATAACATTAATTCCGTTTTTTAAAGGAAACTTTATTTTACTTGCCACTCTTGAAAACATTACTGCTTTTATGATATTATTGTTCTCTTTTAAACTAAAATAAATATGCCCGGATTGATAATGATTTGTAAAATTAGAAATTTCCCCAGTTACAAATATATTTTTTATTTTTTCATCACATTCAAACATAGATTTTATATAAGAGTTTAACTGCGACACTGTTATTACCATACTATTAAGCATCTTTACCCTCATTATTAGAATCGTCTTTTAGATTTTTTTCACTAATTTCTTTCAAAACAGATGCTAAAACTCCATTTACATATGCTGTATTTTCTTTTGTATCATATTTCTTAGCTAATTCAACCGCTTCGTTTACAGAAACGCTTAATGGTATATCATTTTCATATAGCATTTCATATATAGCTAATCTTAAAACGGATAATATCACTCTCGATAATCTATCCATTTTCCATTGCTTTATATTTTTTTCTATGTATTCATCTATAATTTTTTCGCTTTCTTTTACTCCTTTAAATATTCTCTCACAAAATTCATCTATCTCGATATTTCTCGCAATTTTTGCTGCTTCTATAATATCTTCTATACTCTCAGCCCCAAATGTACTTTCAAATATAAATATAAATGCTTGTTCTCTTGCTTCACGCCTATTCATTATTATAATCACACACTCTCTTGTTTTTAATCACTGCTTATCTTTCTAATTCCTAATTAAGAATTATATCACATTTTAACTACATATAAAACTATATATTTGATTTGAAAATAATATAAAAATGCCTGCTCTAATTTATATGAGCAGACACTTTTTATTTTTTATAATTATTTTTAAGATTTTATTAATTCATAAACTTTATTCAAGGCTTCCTTGGCAGATACTTGTACATCGGGAATTAATCTATTAGGGTCTTTAGTGCTGTCTGCACGATAATATTTTTTAGTTGTTGTTATAAACTTCAATTTTGAATTTGGAGTATAATCACATATATTACAACAACCATAATGATTAGGGGAATTTCCTGGAACTTCACCTACTATTGTTGCTAAATTATTGTCAGAAAATTCAAGTGCAAAGTCCATTGCAGAACTAAAAGTTAAATTAGATGTTAAAATAAATAATTTGCCATCAAATAAATTTTTATCAGATTTTATTAACTTTGTTTCATCTGCTGTATATTTTTCTTGTCTTGTTTCTATTCCGTTATTAGTTCTAATTTCGCACTTTTTAAAAGTAACATTTCCTAATTTATTGAGGTATCTAGCAAAAAAACGTTCTAGCCCAGTCCATCCACCAGTATTCCGTCTTAAATCTACAATCACATTTTCTATATTATTTGAAGCAACATCAGCAAAGAATTTGTCTACAGTATCCAAGAATTCTTTATTAGCAATAATACACTTATTAATCGTGAATATTCCTACACTATTTTCTTTATCAATTTGGTAAAAAAATGGTTCTGATTTTTTAAATTTAACTTCTATTTGAATAAATTCAAACTTTTGTTTTGCTATACCTTTATCTGTTTTGAAACTGATTTCTACTGGTTTAAAAGTATCTATACCAGCCTTTGCCAAATTGTACTGTTCGAAAAATGGAGTACTTCTAAAAAAATTAAAGTCAACCCATTCCTCAATTTCATATGAATAATGAAGTTTAAATTTTTCGTATAAATCCGAAATTTTTACACCATTTATTTCAGTTATTTCTGAATCTTTAAATTCACCACTTCTACAAAAAATTTTATTATCAAGATATTCAATGTCAAACGGAAGGCGTTTGCCATATAAAAATGCAGGTGGTAAAATTGTAGTGTGAGCATCGTGAAGTTTAGCAAGTATACTAGAAATTATTCTCCATTCTTCAACTGAACTTGTACTTTCAGATAAATTTTTAATTTCAAGTTCTTTTTGTTTTAAAACTTCATCTGGAATTCCGTTTATACATCCAACATGAGAGTTTTTTACTTTATTCATTACATAATCTATATCTTCTATAACCTGTTGCTTTGTGAAGTATTCAACTACTTGTTTATTTTCATCTGATTTTTGCACATCTGAAATAGATGTCGCAGGGTTGTTTGTTGCTTTTATATTAATATTAGTATTAATACCTGTACTAGTTAATATTGCTAAACTAGCTAAAGAACTAGCTAAAAATTTATTATTCATTTTTCCTCCAGCAATTATCTCTAAATCCCTTTCTTCTAATTTTCTACTTTCTGACATCTCAAAAATTTGTTTTTCAATATCGCATATATTAAATTTAAAATTCCTCTCCTTATACATAAACCTCCCTCACTTTCATAATATATATATTTATTATAACATAAAAATAATGTAAAATTCAAGTTCTGTTTTAACGTATTTATCAAAAATACTTATATTTAATACTCTTAATTTAAAGGAATTACTTCAGATAAATCAAGCTTAGTAAGAATACTACTAAAATTAAAATCATAAAATTTCATATTTTCACATATATCCATCATAGGTACAAGCACAAAAGCTCTTTCGTGCATTCTGGGATGAGGTAATATTAAATCTTCATCACTGCATTTATAATTCCCATATAAAAGTAAATCTATATCTATAACCCTAGAACAAAATCTATATTTTCTGACTCGTCCCATTGCTGCTTCTATCCCTAAGCAAGCTCCTAATAAAGTATGCGGCTTAAGCCTTGTTGATAATCTAATACAACAATTAAAGTAATTTTCTTGTTTATCTGGTACATTAAATGGCACAGTTTCATAAAATTTCGATATTCTTAATATTTTCGTATTCGGAATTAGCGAAATAGATTCTATAGCCATATTTAAGTTTTTTTCCCTATCCCCAATATTCGAACCAATCCCTAAAATTGCTTCATTCAATATTATAGTCACCCTTACTTCTAGATATTTTTACAGCTGTATATTCAAAATCTAATTTCATTGGAGCTTCAGGTTTTTTTACTATAATTTCTATATTTTGTATCATATCAAATTCTTTAAGTAATTCCTTTGCAATTTTCTCTGCTAAGGTTTCTATTAAATCATATTTCTGTTCTAAAGCAATTTTTTTAATTTCCTTAGCTACTTTTGAATAACTTACAGTACTATTGATGTTATCAGTATATTCTGATCTATTAATCTTCATATTTACATCTATAATAAAATTTTGTCCGTTAATTTTTTCTTCTTCATTTACCCCATGATATGCATATATTTTTAATCCTTTTATTATTATCTCACTAATCATATATTTCTCTCCATATGTTCAATAATTGCATCTGTAACTTTAGAGGCTTGTACAGCTTCTTTCACGTCATGTACTCTTATTATATCCGCTCCGTTAATAGCGGCTATTGTATGAGCGGCTATTGTCCCGGGCATTCTATCTTTAAAATCAGGATTGCTGCATGGTATTCCTATAACCCTTTTCCTCGATGCTCCTACTAACATAGCAATATCATCAATTTTAAATCTTCTTAGATTACCAAGTACATATAAATTTTCCTCATGGCTCTTTCCAAAACCTATTCCGGGATCTAGGCATATTCTTTCATGACTTATTCCGTACTTATCAACTAATTTTAATTTCAATTCAAAAAATTCTTTCATATCATCCGATTTTCCATCATGCATTATTATGCAACCACAATCAGAATTTGAAAGCACCTTAAACATTTGCTCATCCTGAAATCCTTTTACATCATTTATTATACTAATACCATATTTTACAGCTTCTAAAGCAACATCTGGATAAAATGTATCAATAGAAATAGGGATATTTAACTTACCTTTTAATATTTCAAGTATAGGTGCTAACCTATTTATTTCTTCCTCAGCACTTATTTGAGTATATCCGGGCCTTGTAGATTGTGCCCCTATATCGATTATATCCGCTCCTTGCCTTTCAATTTCCAATGCCCTCTCTAAGGCCTTACTAGGGCTGTTCCAATCCCCTCCATCAGAAAACGAATCGGGAGTAACATTCAGTATTCCCATAATATAAGTTCTTTTACCAAGAATAAATTCATGCGTTCCTGCCTTAAAGACAGCCATATTATATAACCTCCAAAAACATCAATTTAAAAATTTTTTAAGATAAACACCCGTTATAGAATTTTCATTTTTTACTATATTCTCTGGTGTCCCTTGTGCAACTATTTTTCCGCCATCATCTCCGCCTTTAGGACCTAAATCAATAATATAATCTGCCGTTTTTATAAAGTCTAAATTATGCTCAATAGTTAACACTGTATTACCTGAATCAACTAATCTCTGAAGTACATCTATTAGTTTGTGTACATCTGCAATATGAAGTCCTGTTGTAGGCTCGTCTAATATATACATCGTCTTTCCTGTACCTTTTTTTGAAAGTTCAGTTGCAAGCTTGACTCTCTGTGCTTCTCCTCCGGATAGCGTAGTTGCAGGTTGTCCTATTTTTACATACCCAAGTCCAACTTCGCTAAGCGTTTCTAATTTTCTGCGTATTTTAGGTATGTTAGAAAAAAATTCTACTCCCTCATCAACAGTCATTTCTAAAACTTCATATATATTCTTATCTTTATACTTTATTTCCAGTGTTTCTCTATTATATCTTTTTCCCTTACATACTTCACATGGAACATATATATCGGGTAAAAAGTGCATTTCTATTTTTATTATTCCGTCTCCCTGACAAGCCTCACATCTTCCTCCTTTTACGTTAAATGAAAATCGTCCACTTCCAAACCCTTTTAACTTTGCCTCTTTAGTCGTTGCATAAAGCTCTCTTATATCTGTAAAAACTCCAGTATACGTTGCCGGATTAGAACGCGGAGTTCTGCCTATCGGTGCTTGATTTATGTCTATTACTTTATCTAAGTTATCTATGCCAATAATGTCTTTATGCTGTCCTGCCTTACATTTAGCTCCATTAAGCTCTGATACCAACCTTTTATATATAATCTCATTTACAAGCGTAGACTTACCGGAACCAGATACTCCCGTAACGCATGCAAACACCCCAAGAGGGATTTCCACGTTAAGATTTTTCAAATTATTTTCCTTTGCTCCAAGAACTTTCAGGGTTTTACCATTGCCTGTTCTTCTTTTCTCAGGTAAACTTACATATTTTTTCTTACTTAAATACTGCCCCGTAATCGAATGTTCACAGCCCTTTATTTCTTCTATATTACCAGCACATATAATTTCTCCACCATTCACACCCGCTCCGGGACCTATATCTACAATATAATCTGCCGCATACATAGTATCTTCATCGTGCTCTACTACTATTACCGTATTCCCTATATCTCTAAGATTCTTTAATGTACTTATTAATTTATCATTATCACTTTGATGTAAACCTATGCTGGGTTCGTCCAATATATATAATACGCCAACAAGGGAAGAGCCTATTTGCGTAGCCAGCCTTATTCTTTGGCTTTCACCGCCTGATAAAGTTCCTGAT
The DNA here is from genome assembly GCA_902796915.1 of uncultured Ruminococcus sp. GTDB lineage: Bacteria > Bacillota > Clostridia > Oscillospirales > Acutalibacteraceae > RUG14215. Next base: position 11,776 of record CADBQS010000064.1, on the reverse strand, counting down.
TCTCTTGAAAGAGTAAGATATTCAAGTCCAACGCTCTTTAAAAAGCCCAATCTATTCTTAATTTCTTTTAATATAGGTTCAGCCATCATGCTTTCTTTTTGTGTAAGTTTTAAAGCATCTAAAAATATAAATATATCTTTCACAGATTTTCTACAAAGATCACTTATGTCTATTCCTCCAACGGTTACAGATAAGCTAACCTTTGAAAGTCTTTTTCCTCCACATTCACTACATGGTATTGCACTCATATATGATTCTATTTCTTCTTTTATCCATCTGCTTTGGGATTCTCTAAATCTTCTCTCTAAATTATTTATAATACCCTCAAAAGAATTCTGATACATAGCTTTTCCACGTGCAGTTTCTCTAACTAAATCTAGTTTTTCACCTTTCGTGCCATATAAAATTATATCTATGATTTTATCGTCTAAATCTTTTATTGGAGTTTCAAGAGAAAAATTGTATTTCTTAGATAGCGCATCAAAATACATACTCGCCATGCTATTGCCTTCCATAGCCCAGCCGCTGCCTTTTACACCACCAGCTTTAATCGAAAGTTCCTTATTGGGTATAATCAAATCCGGGTCTACTTTCATAAATACCCCTAACCCCGTACATTTTTTGCAGGCTCCAAAAGGATTATTAAACGAAAACATCCTTGGAGTTAATTCTTCAACTCCTATATTATGCTCTGGACAAGAATAGTTCCTTGAAAATATTATATCTTCACCATCTATAATGTTCACAATCGATATTCCGTCGGATAAATTTAAAGCTGTTTCCAATGAATCTGCAATACGTGATTTTACTGAGGACTTTATTACTATTCTATCTATAACGATTTCAATATTATGTTTTTTATTTTTTTCTAATTTTATATCCTCAGATAAATCTATTATATCTTTATCTATTCTTGCCCTTACGTAACCGTTTTTTCTGGCTTCTTCTATTTCCTTTACGTGTTCTCCTTTCCTGCCTCTAACTATTGGGGATAATATTTGTATTTTAGTTCCTTCTTCTAAAGCCATAATCTTATCTGTCATTTGGTCTATAGTCTGATGAGTTATCTCTCTACCACAAATTGGACAATGTGGTATTCCAATTCTAGCGTAAAGTAATCTTAAATAATCATATATCTCCGTCACAGTTCCTACTGTGGAACGAGGATTACGTGACGTTGTCTTTTGGTCTATAGATATCGCTGGAGACAACCCTTCTATACTTTCAACATCTGGCTTATTCATTTGCCCTAAAAATTGCCTTGCATATGAAGACAAAGATTCAACGTATCTTCTTTGTCCCTCAGCATAAATAGTATCAAATGCCAAAGATGACTTACCTGAACCTGATAGTCCTGTAAAAACAATTAATTTATCTCTTGGTATTGTTAAATCCACATTTTTTAAGTTATGTTCCTTTGCCCCTTTTACAACTATTTTACCTGGCATCTTTTACCCTCCATTTTATCCCTCTAATTTTTTTATCTCATCACGTAGAAATGCGGCATGTTCAAATTCCAGCATTTTTGCTGCGGCTTTCATTTCTTTTTTCATCTGTTCTATCAATTTAATCTTTTCAGATTTACTCATATTTTTATATAACGATTTTTTCCCTACTTCTTTTTTATTAGATATTTCAAGTACTTCTGAAACTTTCTTTACTATTGTTTTAGGCACTATATTATGTTTTTGGTTATATGCCATTTGTAAATCTCTACGCCTTTGAGTTTCTGTTATAGCTTTTTCCATAGATTTTGTAACGCTATCTGCATACATTATAACTTGTCCATTAGCGTTTCTTGCCGCTCTACCTATCGTCTGTATTAAAGACCTATCTGAACGCAAAAAGCCTTCCTTGTCTGCATCTAATATTGCAACCAGCGATACTTCAGGTATATCTAAACCTTCTCTTAATAGATTTATTCCTACCAATACATCTATTTCTCCCGTTCTAAGCTCTTTTACAATTTCCATTCTTTCTACTGTATCAACATCACTGTGCATATATCTTACTTTTATATCAACATCACTTAAATACGTTGTTAAATCCTCTGCCATTTTTTTCGTAAGCGTAGTTATAAGCACTCTTTCTTTTCTTTTAATTCTCTCATTAATCTCACCTATCAAATCGTCAATCTGCCCCTCAATAGGCTTTACAATTACTTCAGGATCCAATAATCCCGTTGGGCGTATCACTTGCTCTACTACTTGCTTACTTTTTTCTAATTCTAAATCTCCAGGAGTAGCACTGACGAAAACAACCTGATTTATTTTAGAATAAAATTCATCATATGTCATAGGCCTATTGTCATAAGACGACGGTAATCTAAAACCATACTCTATTAAATTATCTTTTCTCGCTCTATCTCCTGCATACATCGCCCTAACTTGCGGTAATGTTACGTGAGATTCATCTATAAACAGCAAATAATCCTTTGGGAAATAATCAAATAGAGTAAAAGGAGCGGTTCCGGGTTTTCTACCTGACATAACTCTTGAGTAATTCTCTATACCCTTACAAAATCCAATTTCTCTTAGCATTTCAATATCATAATTAATTCTTTGCTCTATTCTTTGTGCCTCAATTAATTTATCATTATCTCTAAAATATTTTACTCTCTCATACATTTCTTTTTCTATTTCTTTAATTGCAATTTCTAGCTTATCTTTAGATACAATATAATGCGATGATGGATATATAGCAACGTGCTTTAACGTAGCAACTATCTCTCCACTTACAGAATTAACCTCACTTATTCGGTCTATTTCATCTCCAAAAAACTCTACTCTTATAACATTGTTACTTGATGAAACCGGGAATATTTCTACAACGTCGCCACGTACTCTAAATTTATTTCTTACTAAATTTAAATCATTTCTTTCATACTGTATTTCTACTAATTTAGCTAGTAATTCATCCCTACTTTTCTGCATACCTGGCCTTAATGATATAACCATAGTCTTGTAATCTATTGGATTACCCAAGCTATATATGCAAGACACGCTTGAAACTATTATAACGTCATCTCTCTCTGAAAGCGATGACGTTGCTGAATGTCTTAATTTATCTATCTCATCATTAATAGAAGAATCTTTCTCAATATACGTATCTGTTGAAGAAATATATGCTTCTGGTTGATAATAGTCATAATAAGAAACAAAGTATTCTACTGCATTATTGGGAAAGAACTCTTTAAATTCCGTACAAAGCTGTGCTGCCAAAGTTTTATTATGAGCTAATACAAGCGTTGGTTTTTGTACTTTTTCTATTATGTTAGCCATCGTAAATGTTTTTCCTGAACCCGTTACTCCCAATAACGTTTGTTCTTTATATCCCTTTATTATACCTTCGGAAAGCTTTTCTATCGCATAAGGCTGATCTCCTTTTGGTAAGTAATCAGATTTAATTTCAAACTTCATAAAATACACCGCCTTATTTTCCTGCTTTTTGCGACTAAAACTCACAAACTCCACTATGCCTTAACGAAATATACTCATTATCTGCTATAATAATATGGTCAATTAGCGTTACTTTCATACCCTTTAATATATTAACCAGCATTTGTGTTGCTTCAATATCGTCAAGTGACGGAAGTGCCAATCCTGTTGGATGGTTATGTGCTACTATAATTGAACAAGCATTATAATTCATTACAAATTCAAGTATCTTTCTAATGTAAAGATTTACTGCGTTAACTGTTCCTTTACTCACAATACCATCATATACTAATTTTCCTTTCGCATCAAATAAAGCTATTGCAACTACTTCTTCATTACGTCCTATAAATTTATGTAACAACTTTTCGCACACCTGTTCTGGAGAAATATTCTTTTCTTCAAATTTATGCTTATCTTCCATATATATCCTCGCCAACTCAGGTATAAGTTTAATAAACAATGCCGCATTATCTCCTATTCCGTCCACTTCTTTTAGAATATTAATAGGAGCATCAAAAATCGCTGATATCGAGCCGAATTTTTCAAGAAGTTTATGAGCTATTCCATTTGTATTTTTTCTTGGAATAGCGTAAAATAATGAAAGTTCCAATATTTCATGATTCGCTAAACTTTCTATTCCGTTAATTTGACATCTTTTTTTCATTCTTTCTCTATGTCCATCGTGCATTAAATAACTATCTCCTTTTCGATAACACTAACAAAACTTTATTATACCACATTTCGACACATTGGAATATATTTATAACTTAAAATTAATTTTTATAAAAAATAAAAGGAAGATTAACATAAATGAAATCAATAATTATAAACTCTAACGATTCTGGACAACGCCTTGATAAATTTATATCTAAGACTTTGAAAAGATTACCCAAAGCACTAATGTACAAATATATTAGGAAAAAAAGAATAAAAGTAAATCACACAAAGTGTGATATATCTCTAAGGTTAAACGAAGGAGATGTTGTAGAATTTTATATAAACGATGAATTTTTTGAAACTAATGAAAAAGAATTAGATTTCTTAAGTGCTCCTTCAATTATAGATGTTATATATGAAGATAATAATATTATGATTATAAACAAAAAACCCGGCTTAATCGTACATCAAGACGATGATTGCCAGATAGATTGCCTTATAAATCGCATAAAACATTATTTATATTTAAAAAATGAATATAATCCAGATAAAGAAAATTCTTTTGCTCCCGCTCTTGTTAATCGTATTGATAGAAATACTGGTGGAATTGTTATTGCAGCTAAAAATTCCGAAGCCCTCCGTATATTAAACGAAAAAATGAAGCTTAGAGAAATGGATAAATCATATATGTGCATAGTTCATGGTAAAATGAAGAAAAAGCAAGATACTTTATGTGGATACTTAGAAAAAAATCAGAATCAAAATAAAGTATATATATCAAACAACAGTTCATTTAACAATAAAATTATAAAAACTAAATATAAAGTAATTGACGAAATAAATGGTTTCAGTCTTTTAGAGGTTGAACTTCTTACAGGACGTACTCATCAAATCAGAGCACATCTAGCCTCAATCGGACATCCACTTCTCGGAGACGGCAAATATGGATTTAACTACCAAAACAAAAATACAGGTTTCCATTATCAGGCCCTGTATTCATATAAGTTAAAATTCAACTTCAAAGAAGATGCCGGTATATTAAACTATCTTAATGGTAAAGTATACGAAGTTAATGATATATGGTTTCTAAATGAATTTTATAGTGGAATAGGATTAAAAAACAAAAAATCTTGAAAATAAAAACATGAATCCCATATCTGCTACAGCTGATGCGCATACTAAAATCATTGTATACGATACTTGTTTCAAATACAATTTTAATTCAGCCCATAAATTCATATTGTCATCTTTCGGAAATAATTTTTTTAAATATTTTAGAGAAAATTTTAGAGAGTAAATAGATATTAATATTAAAGATATTGAAGATAGAAATATCCCAGGTAAAAGTATCAATATATGAAACGCTATTCCCTTTAATCCATAGATTAGGTATAAATATCCTGCTGTAAATCCTATTCCTAGACCTTTAAATGAAAGTATTAGCGGGATAATTACTATCCCAGAAAACGATAATGTAAAAAACAGCATTAACAATACAAATATAAATGATGATGCCATTGATGCTATAAATGTATTTAAATAAGACTGTTCTATCCTTTCTTGAAAATCTGTTGCAAATAGAAAATCTAAACTTCTAATTGATTCCAAACTTACTTTATTAACTGATATTGTCCCAAATATCATACTAGAAAGAAGTAAAGTGGACATTAAAAGCAACATCTTATTGTTTTTTATAAAATCCAATAAATCCATTCTTTCAAATGCATTTTTTAATTTTCGTAATATCTCTTTCATATTTATTCCTCCACATTAAACGTCTACAAAAATAAATATGATATATATTTTTTAAATATGCTCAAAAACAATCTTGTATTTATCAATCAATAACTATTTAAAAAATCATTTGCTTCCTTTAATATCCTTTTTGAACTTTCAAATTGAAACATATTCATAGCTTCTTCATAAGAAACAATTATTGCATTTAATAGTTCTTTCTTTTGCACCACAATCTCTTGCTCTTTATATTCTGCTAAAAAATAAGTTATTTGTTTCATTACATTCTTCTTTTTAGGAATAATATGTTCATCTGTTGTCATAAATCCATCTATAATTGTAGGTTTTAATCCTACTTCTTCGTATATTTCACGAAGTGCTGTTTCCCTTTCGGTTTCTTCTCCTTCTACATGTCCTTTTGGAAAGCCATAGAAGCCGTCTAACTGCTGTACTAAAACATACTTTATTTCTTCATTAACACGAGTAAAAACAACTGCACCACACGATTTTTCATATACCATTTTAAATATTCCTCTCAAACCTATTTTTAAATTTAAGGGATAACATGTAAAATTATAATAATTTATTTAATGCCCTACAATCCAAAATCTTATAAAATCTAAAAACCAATGGAATGTAACAGCTGAATACAAAGTTTTATTCTTCATAAGCCATACAGCTGGAATGCCAAATACACAACTCATATAAATTAAATTCAATGTTGTTACCAATGGAGTATTAATAAAATCAAGCGGAGGATAATGCATAAAGCTATGAGGAAGTATTAATAAAGTATACATCACAACAGAAAAAATCTTTGTTTTGGGAATTTTTCCTTTAAAAGCATTTACTATAAAAGCATATAAGAAAAATCTGAATACAATCTCCTCACTTATTCCAGGTTGTAAAGCACCCATAGCTCCTGGTAAAAGCCTAGACAAGCTGAATGGTGGAAAACTATAACCATCTTGTATATAAAACTCTATTAAATTACATATTGCAGGGATAATACCAACTAAAACACCAAAACCAATATCTTTTATTATATACTTAGAGTTTATTTTTAAAATTTTTTCTTGTGAATTATATTTTTTTAACATACAACATGCAGCATAATAAGAAAAAATAGTAATAGATGTAATTATGGGGTTAAATCCACTATTAATGGACATAACAACTCCAAAGGCTATAGCAAGCAAAAAATCTGTTATATAAAATTTATGAATTTTAAAAATATAAAATAAAGCTATAAAGCCTATCAAAATATAATTCCAATACCATAAAGAAGCTAAATTTCCCACCACGACAATACTTATATTAAAATAATTTTTTAATATTGAAAATATAAAAAGCAATAAAAACATAGCAAATAACGATATAACTTTTAAATATGATTTAACTTGTCCTTTTCTTTCCAAAATATCTGACATATTTATCATCTCTTTCACATCAATAATAATCAAAAAAAAAAAAAAATAAGCAAGATACTTTCAATTAAATCTTGCTTATTTTTTGATTAAATTATATAAATTAAATTAATTTAAAGCTGCTTTTATCATTATTGCGCATTCTAACCGTTTTCTTTGTAACTCACAGGCTATTTTGTGGGGATTCATAATATCTCCTTCATATTCTTGATTATTAGCATTACATCCTCCACTACAATAAAATTTTGCCCAACAATCATTACATCCATTTTTATTATATACATTAGCCTTAGAAAAAGATTTCTTCATATCACCGTCAAAAGTTTCATCATTTAAATTACCCATTTTCCACTCATCTTTTCCTACAAACTGATGACACGGATATATATCCCCTTGCGGAGTTACGGCTACATATTCATTTCCACAACCACAACCCTTAAGTCTTTTTATTGCACATGGACCGTTGTCTAAATCTATCATAAAGTGGAAGAAATTTATATGCGAACCTTTCTTTTTTAAATCAATAATTTTTTTAGATAATTTATCATACTCCTCAAATACTTTAGGTAAATCTTCTTCTTTTATAGAATAATCTAGTTTTTCATCCGATACAACAGGCTCGATAGATATCTGGTCAAAGCCTAATTCATACATATGCATAACGTCTTCTGAGAAATCTAAATTATGTTTTGTAAACGTACCTCTGACGTAATAATCTTTATCTCCTCTTGTTTCTACTAATTTTTTATACTTGGGTACTATCATATCATAAGAACCTTTACCGTTTGTAAAAATTCTTAGTCTGTCATTTACTTCTTTTCTACCATCTAGCGATAACACAACATTAGACATCTCTTTATTAATATATTCTATTTTGTCATCAGTAAGTAGTATACCGTTTGTAGTTATTGTAAATCTAAAATTCTTGTTATGTTCTTTTTCCTTACTTCTAGCATAATCTACTATCTTCTTCACTACTTCAAAATTCATTAATGGCTCTCCGCCAAAGAAGTCCACTTCTAAATTACGTCTTTTTCCAGAATGTTTTATAAGAAAATCTATTGCTTTTTTACCAGTCTCCTCAGACATAAGTACTCTGCCGCACCCAAAATCTCCCTTAGCAGCAAAGCAATATTCGCATCTTAAATTACAATCATGAGCTATATTTATACACATAGATTTAATCGGTGAATCTATATATTTAATCTTTGGAGAATTTTGAACCTTATCTTTTGAAAATAAAAGTCCAGATTTATATAAATCAATCATTTCGTTATAAGATTCTTCTATCTCCCCTTTTTTATATTTGCTAGAAAGTTTTCCTATAATATCTTCCCTATTTTGCTCACTAAAATCTTCATCTAAATAATCAAGTAAATCATATGCTATATCGTCAACAATATGTACCGCACCACTATTTACATCCATTACTATGTTATATCCGTTTAATTTATATTTATGTATCATCAAATTCTCTCCTAATAATCAAAAGTTAAGGGACAGCCAATCTGTCCCTTAAGCCAAATAAACTTAATTATTTCTCGCACTTTTGGTTTGCTACTGTACAAGAAGTCTTACATGCTGATTGGCATGATGCTTGACATTCTCCACATCCACCTTTTACTGCACTTTCTTGTAAATGTCCTTTGTTAATCGTTTTAAAGTGTTTCATCTTTAAGTTTACCTCCCGCCTATAAATTTTCATCCCCTTAATGATACCACAATATAGAAGCAAATAAAACATATTTATAATATTTTTTCAATTTATTTCAATAATAACAAAATCACATATATCCACATTTATGAATATGATAATATCACAAATCATTTTACTTTAAATTTAATCCCTTATGGAGGAAATACTATGGATAATAAAGAATTTAATGCTCTTGTTGAAAAATACAAGCAAGAGTTAATGGAAACAGCTAAAAGGCAATCTCCATATCTACAACTAAACGTATCGGATAACACAACTATTTCAAATCCTCAAATATATGGTGAAACTTATCAACAATTTATTGATAGAAACAACAAACAGGGAGAATTAAAAATACAGGCTTTTTCCGCACAACAGGCAATACCCGTAAGTGGAGTGAACGTTAAAATTAGTAAAAAATTCTCAGACCAAGAAAAAGTATTTTTTGAAGGAACTACTGATGATAGCGGCATTATCGATGGAATTTTTCTCCCTGCCCCAGACAAAGAATTATCTGAGCATCCAGAAAATTCTGCTCCTTACGCAACCTATAATATAACCGCCTCTCACCCAATATACGGCGTAGAATTGACAGGCAATGTTCAAGTATTTGGAGATACAAAAGCAATACAGCCTATAAGAGTAATACCAACAACAAATAACAATGCATAAATCGAGGAGAGTGTACAAATGCCTAATCCTATAATTCCAGAATACATTACTGTACATCTAGGTGACCCAGACCAACCTGCTCAAAATGTTACTGTACCATTTATTGATTATATAAAAAACGTAGCTTCAAGTGAAATATACCCAACGTGGCCTGAAAATGCATTAAGAGCAAATATACTCGCACAAATATCTTTTGCGTTGAATCGTATATATACAGAATGGTATAGAAGCAGAGGTTACGATTTTGATATAACAAACTCAACGAGATTCGACCAAAAATTCATCTACAATAGAGATTATTTCGAAAGTGTAGTAAAAATAGTTGACGAAATATTTAACAACTACTTAGTAAGACAAGGTAATATAGAGCCTTTATTTGCACAATACTGTGATGGAATAAATGTACAATGTAATGGCCTTTCGCAGTGGGGTACAGTGGATTTAGCGAACGAAGGCAGACTTCCTTACGAAATACTTCAATACTATTATGGAGACAACATTAATATCATTAGAAATGCACCAATTCAAGAAAATGTTGAATCTTATCCCGGAAGATTATTAAGGTTAGGAAGTGCAGGAGAAGATGTAAGAATTATACAGCGTCAATTAAACAGAATAAGTGATAATTACCCGGCTATACCTAAAATTCCAGAAACAGATGGAGTTTTTAATGTTGAAACTAATAATGCAGTAAGAAAATTTCAGGAAGTATTTAACTTAACGGTCGACGGAATTGTAGGCAAGGCTACGTGGTACAAAATTAAATTTATATATAACAGTGTGAAACGTCTCGCTGAGCTAGAATCTGAGGGAATATCAATCACTGAAGCAGAAAGAATTTTTCCAAGAACATTACAAGAGGGTGATGCAGGTACTAAAGTTGGAGCTATACAATATTATTTAGGCGTAATTTCCTATTTTGATAATGAAATTCCAAACGTAACTGTTGATAATGTTTTCGGTCCCACTACAAAAGCATCGGTAACTGCATTTCAGCAAAAATACGGTTTAGAACCTACAGGTATTGTTGACAGGGATACCTGGAATAAAATCTTGGAAATATATGACGTAACTAAAGCATCTATCCCAAGTGAATATTTATCCGTAAGTTATGAAATATATCCTGGAAGATACCTAACAGACGGGATTGAAGGAGACGATGTTAGAACATTACAGCAATTTCTCCAAAGAGCTGCTACTAAAAATCCAAGTATTCCTGCTGTTAACATTACAGGTACGTTTGATGCAGAAACTGAAGCTGCAGTTAAGGCTGCACAAAATATCGCAGGATTACCAGTAAACGGAGAAGTGGGACCTCTAACTTGGAATGCGATTGTAAATCTTTCAAAATAAGTTTTAATATATTTTCTATATTAGTCATATAATTAATTTTTAAATAATAAATTTCAGGAATCCATTAATTCCCCTCTTGTTCCTTAAATAAAAAACAAATATCATATTATTAATAAACTTAGAAAGTAATCAGGGGGGATTTTTGTTGTGAACATAGAATTAATAGACAAGAATCGTTTAGTTGTTGTATTAGACGATTATGACATGAAATCTTTAGATATTACATATGAAAAATTTTCTTGGGCAGATTCTAAATCTAGAAATGTAATTTCAAAACTTCTTACAATCGCAAAATATAAAACAGGTTTCTCTACCAATAATAAAAAACTTTCAATAGAAACCATACCCCAATTCGGTGGATGTGTTATTTTCTTTACAGTTCCTAAAAAGAATAATAAACGTAAAATATTCAAGATATTAAAAAGCTCTCAGCCTATAATTTATGGGTTTGACAATATCGAAGATGTTTTATCATTTTGTGAAAATATTTTCAAATGCTTACATGAAATAAAATCAAGTATCCTATTTAAAGAAAATAATACATACATATTAATAACACGGCCTATAAGCTTATTCTCAAATCACTTTAAGGCTATAATTAGTGAATACGGTAATAAAATTAGTTACAATAAATTATTCTTATATTATCTAAATGAATCTTCTAACAAGCTTTGCGATAATAATGCTATATCTTATATATCAAAAATATTACATAATAAGCATCCCCCAGCCTAGCTGGGGGTATTTCTTTAACGGGCGAAGCCCTGTACTACTAGCCGCCTCTAAAGGAGGCTGATACG
>CADBQS010000063.1 GCA_902796915.1 uncultured Ruminococcus sp. | reverse complement strand
TCAAAAGAATAATATTAATCCCGATAATATAAATTATAATTGGATAAATAACGAGTAAAGCATTCTATTTGGAATGCTTTACTTTTTTGTATATATATTAAAAATATTTGTGATAAACAAAGTAATAAAAGATAAAATGGTATTTTTAAGATAAATAATAAATTTATTAAACTTTTTACCAAAAAAGCTTGACATTTTTTTTTTTTCTGTTATAATTATAAATGCAAACAGTCTGTTTATATTTTAAATTTGTTTATTATGAAAGGATGAGAGAAATGGTAGAAAAAATTGGGATTATAAATTATGCTGATTATAAAATAGCTAATGAAGAACAGAAACTTTTAAAGACTATTACATCACTGCACAATATGAGAGTAGACAAGTATAATTCGAAAGAGTTTAAAGACATGTTTAAGAAAGCATGTAACAGTGGGTTTTTTAGTGCTTCAAGGAAAATACAAGACCTAATATCAGTTTCACAGAAACGAACAGAAGAATATAAAAAAATTTCCATGAAGGCAAATGCTAGTATTGATAAAAAAATAAATGAGTTTGAAGCTAAAATTAATACAATAGATATTGAAAAAAATCCAAATGCAGAGGAAGATATTAAAAATATAAAAGAAAAAATAAACGAATTAAATAAATTAAAAGATCAACATGCTGAAAATATAAAAAACTTTAAATCCCAAAAAAGGGATATGAAAGAATTAGCATTACAAGTAGGAATAGCAAGTGAAAAAACGCTAAAAAATGCTTGTAAATATATGGAACAAGAAATGGAAGATGTTAAGGAAAGTGTTGATGTTTATTTAGAGACTATAAAAAGTGGAACAGAAGGAGTAGATACTAAAAAAATTCTGGACGATATATTGGAAACGATGAAAGGTGATAAAAATAGGAAAGGTTGGCTGGTGAGTTATAAAAAAATAGAAACATGTAGTAAAAGAAATATTGATGAGAAAAAATTAAAACCAGCAATTAATGAGGCTATAAAGGCCGGTGATTCCATATATAAAGAGATAACTCAAGTTTTACCGAATCAAAAAGAATTTGATCCTAATTTTGCTAAGAATATAGAATCCGAAATGAATGGTAAAATAAAACCTATGATGGAAAATAAGTACAAGGCAATTTTAACGAAGCATAAATTAAATGTTGGAATAGATAAAAAATTGCAAAGCCTAGTTTCTATGGCTCTTAATAACACAATTTTAAATAATTTATTATTATCGTCAATAAAAAATACTCAGCTTGTAATAAAAAAAGTTAATGCCATTGATGTTAATGAAATGAACAAATATATAAAAAAATTAGGAGAGAAAGAATATAACGACGATGAGTCAAATGATAAGAACATAAAACATAGAAATATGGGATTTTGGTCGTCAGTAGGGGAATTATTACGGAAAATAATTGAAGGGATATTTAATGTTTTGATAACATTGGTTATTATAGTGGTTTTTCTGATTTCTGCTGTTTTTACCTTCTTCTATGATTTGTTTACATGGTCAGGGTTCGGCTTAACTAAATTAATGTGGTTTTGTGCAAAAATAAAGATAAAGATGATTTGGGCTTGATACATATTATCTAGTATCGAATCACATAATAGTTTTGTAATTATTTTTATCTTCACATTACATACATAAGTAATAAAAAATAAAAATCCAACATATGTATTTAATAATATGTATGTTGGAGTGATATATTTTGGCAGAAGAAAAGAGTACGGTTAAGCTTCCGCATAGCTTGATATTAGAAAATAGGAAGTTATTAACTCTTAGTGGTATATCAGACGTAGATAGCTTTGATGAAGAAACAGTAATAGCATACACGAGTATGGGAGAATTGATTATAAAAGGAAAGGATTTACATATAAACAAATTAAGCCTTGAAACCGGAGAATTAACCCTTGACGGACAAATATGCTCAATGACATATTCTGATAATCAACCCAAAGGGAAATCCGGAATATTTTCTAAATTGTTTAGATAGGTGGTATAAATAATTTGGAAGTAACGATGATTAGCCAAATACAGATCTTCTGGTATGCTTGTATTTTGGGCATAATAATGGGGATAATATATGACGTATTCAGAATAATCCGATTGCTTATAAACTGGAAGGATTGGCAAATATTTATACAAGATATAGTTTATTTTTTTATAGTAGGGGTGTTTACATTTTTATTTACACTAGCCTACAATAAAGGAGACGTAAGGGCCTATTTGATTGCAGGAGAGATTATTGGCTGGATACTTTATTATATTACAATAGGAGAAATAGTTTATCATTTTTCTGAAGCTATAGCGAGATTTATTAAGAAGATATTGAGTAAATTTATAAAAATTATACGTAATCTTGTAATTAAAATAGTGAATAAATGTAAAATTAGAAGTCGAAAGAAACAGGAAAAAGTAGGAATGTGAAAAATATCGACAAAAGCTAATTTGAGCTTGAATTGTTATATATGTTTATTATATAATAAAAAAGATATTGTGAATCTTGAAAATAGTTATAAGGAAGTACTTTTATAATGAGAATTGTTTCTAAAAAGAAAAAAAGAGGTAAGTTAGTTTTAAAGCTGGTATTATTATCTTTTGTACTTTACGTAATAGCTTTAATGGTTAGTCAACAGATGATGGTGCAAGATAAAAAAAATAAGCTTGATGCTTTAAACCAAAAATTGACAATTCAAAAGATGAAGAATGAAGAAATAAAAAAATCATTAGATTCAGAAAATGAAGATGATTTACAATCTATTGAAAAGGCAGCAAGAGAGGATTTACAGTTAGCTAAACAAGGCGAACGTATATTTATAAATGCAGCAGGCAAATAATAAAATGTAAATTAAGGAGGAAGTTGTTTTTTTATGCAACTTGAAGTGGGAGCGATTGTTGACGGTAAGGTTACAGGTATAACAAATTTTGGAGCTTTTGTTGAGTTACCTGAAGGTAAAACAGGATTAGTTCATATATCAGAAGTAGCATCAACATTCGTAAAGGAAGTTAAAGATTATTTAAAGGAAGGCCAAGAAGTAAAAGTAAAGGTATTGAGTATAACTGACGGTGGGAAAATAGGGCTTTCCATAAAGCAAGCAAATAATGATTCACCTAAAGGAAATCAGTCAGATAGGTTTTCTAGAAATAATAGGTTTAATGGTAGGCAATCAGAAGATAGAAGTAATGGAAGATTTCAAAGAAGAGAAAATGGTTTCCAACAGAAAAATCCCGAAAGACCAAGAACAGGATTTAAGGGTGGATTTGGGGAATCAAAATCAAATCAAGGGAGTTCCAGTAGCTTTGAGGATATGATGGCAAATTTTAAGAGAATTAGCGATGAAAAGCTTTCATCTATAAGCGGTGGAATGGAGCCACCTAAATCAAGGGCTAGGAAATTCGGAAAAAATAAATAACGGAAAAGGAGTGGGCTTTTTAAGCTTCTGCTCCTTTTTGTTTTGTGAAATGAGGTAAATATATTGATAATAATAAACGCAAATATAAATACAATGGAAGTAGGAACTATAATTAATGGGTATATCATTATAAAAGATGGTAAGATTTTTGATGTAGGTAAAATGGATGATATAGATAAAAAGATTTTTAAGTACGATAATGTTATAGACGCCAAAGGAATGGATGCATATCCGGGATTTATAGATGCACACACTCATTTAGGCCTGTTTGCAGACGGAGAAGGATATGAATGTGAAGACGCTAATGAAGTTAGTAATTCAATAACGCCTAATATGAGGGTAATAGATGCTATAAATCCTATGGATAAGTGTTTTGATGAAGCTATAAGAGCAGGAATAACAACAGTAGTTGTGAGTCCTGGAAGTGCAAATCCCATATCTGGGGAAATATCAGCAATAAAAACTAACGGTATAAGAATAGATAATATGATTATAAAAAATCCAATAGGAATAAAATTTGCGATGGGAGAAAATCCAAGAAGAGTAAATGGGGATTCTGGGGACGCTCCAATTACAAGAATGGCAGTAGCATCATTGATAAGAGAAACTCTTTATAAAGCAACTAAATATATGAATGATAAAGAAAAAGCTTTAAGAAATGAAGAGTCATATGATATGCCTGATTATGATTCAAAATATGAATCCTTGATACCTCTTTTAAAACGTGAAATAAAAGCGCATTTTCATGCGCATAGAGCGGATGACATATTTACGTCTATAAGAATAGCTAATGAATTTAATTTAGATTACTGCATAGTCCACGCAACGGAAGCACACATTATAATTGAAGAGTTATTAAAAGAAGGTACAGATTTATTGATTGGTCCTATGATAGGAGATAGGTCTAAGCCGGAGTTAAAGAATATGAAAACTGATGCTGTAGTAGATATTAGTAAATCAGGATTAAATTCAGCTATTATAACAGATCATCCTGAATTACCAATACAGTATTTACCATTGTGCGCGTCATTGGCTGTTGGAAAAGGAGTGCCTAAGTACAAAGCGATTGAGATGATAACTTCTGGTGCAGCGAGGATATGTAATATATACGATAAAGTAGGTTCTATAAAAATAGGTAAGGATGCAGATATATTATTATATAGTAGAGATTTATTTGAAATGGGGATTCAACCAGATGTTGTAATTATAAATGGAAAAGTAGTAAAAAATAAATTAATTTAAAAAATATGTTGACTTATTTGGTTTAATGTGCTATTATGAAGTTGGTTCCAAGTATAGGCTAAAGTATAAATCTTTTGAAAGGATTGATATTATGCAAGTAACTATCACAGGGAGAAAAGTACATTTAAGAGATGATTTTAAGGAATTAGTTGATAAGAAATTATCGAAATTTGACCGTATATTCGGAGAAGATGCAGTAGCTGAAGTAACCGTTACAGTTGAAAAATGGGAACAGAGAGTTGAAATAACAATCAGACATAAAGGTAAGGTTTATAGAGCTGAAAGTAACGCCCAAGATATGTACGAATCTTTAGATAATGCACTCAATGCAATAGGACGTCAAATGAGAAAGAATAAATCTAAACTTGATAGGCAATTGCGAACTGGTCTTTTGGAACATTACGCTTATGATGATTTTGATGAAGCAGAAAATCGTTATGAAATAGTTCGTTCAAAGAAATTTATAGTAAAACCTCTAACTGCAGAAGAGGCAATAGTTGAAATGAATTTGATAGGACATCAGTTCTATATGTTTAGAAACGTAGATGATAATGAGATAAATGTTGTGTACAAAAGAAAAGATGGCAAATATGGCTTGTTACAGCCAGAATAAATATTGCTACATTAAAGTATTTAACATATAATGAAAGGGTGAAGAATTATGAAAATTAAATTGTTTGTAGTTGCAGAGCAAGAAACAGATGCTGATTTGAAACGCGCCGTAGTGCGAAAATTATCGAATATAGCGGCAGCGTCAGATGGGGCTAAGATTTCTGGGCCGATTATCAAAATTCCAATTAGTTTTAAATTAGACGATTTTCCTCTAGATTATCAAAAATTGTTTGGCGATTTAAAAGCAGACGATTTAGCTAAGTCATCTGTGGAAGTTTGGGATTTGGCTTCGCAGGATACGTTCGCTGATTTGAGTAGTACGATCTGCCTAAAGCAGGCAAATCCGTCGGATTCGATAGTTTTGCGTGTTGGGAATAACTTTGATAAGTCGATGAAAAGATATACATTTAAAGGTGTGTCTAGTTACAAACTTAAAGATCCTAACTCGGTCAGCGATGTCGAAGACTTAAAACGTATTATATTGGAATGCTTTGGCAAAAAAATTGAAAAAATTGTAGCCAAGGAAATAAAGGATAAAGCCAGAAGAGAAGAAGAGGAATGGACTAACGTCAATAGATTGGACAGAAAAAGTCGAACAGAGATAGTCTAGCATGGTAGTAAAGATATATGGATGTATTTTAGGC
>CADBQS010000062.1 GCA_902796915.1 uncultured Ruminococcus sp. | reverse complement strand
TAGCTTGTACTGTGGAAAATCAAGAAATGGCTGATTATAGACTTCCGTTTTATCTCGAAGCACCGATTAAACACAAAGCTATTATGTGTGCCCCTTTGCTTGGCAAAATAAACCTTATTCCATATCTTAACGATAGTATAGAATTGGTATCAGTTGGTGGCGAATCAGGAATAAATGTGAGAGTGTGCGATTATGACTACGTGTTAGATATTAGAAATCAATGTATGCAAAAAACTATTAATTTTGAATTCCATCAAACTGGAGCATATTTAAAGAAAGATAATAAAGTTTATAGAATATTG
The DNA here is from genome assembly GCA_902796915.1 of uncultured Ruminococcus sp. Taxonomy (GTDB): domain Bacteria; phylum Bacillota; class Clostridia; order Oscillospirales; family Acutalibacteraceae; genus RUG14215. The sequence continues at coordinate 2,222 of CADBQS010000062.1, read as the reverse complement.
CGTAAATTTCAACATTCTCAAGCTAAGAAAGCTAATATTAATTTATATTTCAAACCTATGTTTTTGAATTAATTTAACTATTATAATAAATAAAAACACATTGGAGGGAGAGATGTGCTTAATAAATATCAATGGGAAAACTATCTTTTATCGGGTGGGAATAAGATAGTAACTGTATTCCAAGACTTTTTAAATTGTGAAAATTTGGACAACTTTACTTCTACACTTAAGACATTGGTTAATAGTTTTTGTCCAAATGAATTTAGAGGAATAGAGTTAGAACAACAAATAGACGAACTCATAATAAATCCATTAGTAAAAAATGAATTAAGTAGTTTGTTTGAGTCAAATAAGAAATACACCATTAAATCTACACTTGATTTTATATATAGTGAATATAAAAAAATTCTAAGAAAGGAAAGGCATAAGTTATCAGATGATAATGTATTAGATTTGTTTTTATGTAATATTGATTGGCTAACCACTCAATTATCTCTTGAAATACCGGAGTTGTTTATACCATACTATTTTCAACGTAACTTCAATGTATTTTCAAGTATAGTAGATATGTTTAGTATCAAACTTGATTTAAACAATATACCGATAAAAAGCGATTACAAAGGCAGATTTTACTATTATGGTGAAATTTGTAATGCATTACATACTTTTAGAATTGAAAACAATTTAAGTATTGCTGAATTGTGGGCATTTTTATATGATTATGCACCGAAGTGTGCCGGAGGGCTTGACTATATAAAGAAGGATTTATCAGAACCTCAAAGTGCTTTTTTTATAGGAGGTACTTCTAGTGATATGTTTAGTGATTCTCAAAAAGACAAAAAATATCCTAAGATGACATTTTGGCAGTGCAATCCATATACTCGTTCTGGGGATATGATAGTTTTTTACATGACTTCGCCTGATTCACGAATAGACTCTATTTGGAGAAGTGTTTCAGACGGTTTTAATGACCCTTTCTTTTGGTATTACAGATGTACATATATGACTTATGTTGAAAAAATTCCAGACAATCTTTTTACAATAAAAAATATAAAATCAGATGATATACTTAGTAAATTACCTATTGTTAGAAAAAATATGCAAGGAGTAAATGGAACAGAAATTTCTCCTGAGACATATAATTATATAATTCAAAAAGCAAATATTGATGATTCATTTAAAATAAAATATTCACTATTCAAAACAAATAATAAAACTGGAACTCTTAATTTTAGAATAAAAAATGAACATGATGTTGAACGTAAAATATTAGAACCTCTTTTAGAAAAATTAGGCTGGGAAAAACAAGATTATGAAACTCAAAAAAGAGTAAAAATGGGAAGGAATATGCGTCTAATACCTGATTACTTAATACAACCTGATTTTAAAAAAGAATACCACGAAAAATGTTATTTTATATGGGAAGTAAAAGAATCTATCTCAGATGATAAAGAACTTAATGAAGCCAAAGGACAAGTTATATCCTATGCTAGAAGATTATCTACTGAAAAATGTGCCGTTATTTCTAAAGAAGGCATTTGGATAATGGATAAAAAAGATGATTACACCAAAGATATATTTCATAGTTCATTCAAAGATTTAAAAAATCCTAATGTCTTTAAAAAATTAATAAACATAGCCGGAAAGAAAAATTATAAATAATAAAAATACAAACTGATATTGTATTCCTGAATGTAATAGTTTTTGGAATAAATATCAGTTTTCAATTAAACTTTTATTATTTGGATACATCTACTTCAACAGTAACCTCTATTTTGCCATTTAATTTAGCCTCAAAGGACACAGACTTAGAATCTTTTAAAACATCTATAAATTTATTTTTCAATTCTTCAGTATCAAAATCTAAAGTTTCACTTTCTAATTCTACCATCATTTTAGTGCTATTGGGCAGCATTTTTACTCTCATAAGTGTACTGTTTTCAACTGCGATATGATGTAATTTTTGCTTTATAGCAGAAAACTTTTTCATTTTTTCGGGGTCTATTTCTATCTTTTTATTATCGTCTTCACTAAGTTTAAGAGCATCTGTTATAAGACCATCCAGTTTATCGTCTTTTGCTTCATCAAAATAACCATCTTCAGAATAATCTACACTATATTCCAATCTTGAATTTGTAGTTTTGGACTAACGTCAATAGATTGGACAGAAAAAGTCGAACAGAGATAGTCTAGCATGGTAGTAAAGATATATGGATGTATTT
>CADBQS010000061.1 GCA_902796915.1 uncultured Ruminococcus sp. | reverse complement strand
ATAAAAATAAATTCTCAAAAAATAAAATCTATAAAATTATTTAAAAATGGCAGAGTAGATGTAAAATTTTCATCTTCTGAACTTGCAAGAGAGTTTATTGAAAATTGGTGCGGATATTCATTATCAGATGTTGCATAAAAGGAGGATTAAAGAATGAAGTACAAAATAGAAAACCAGACCATCCCTAAAAGCTCAAGAGAAGAAATAAATGAGAAAATAATTCATATCATTAGTAATAATTTAAGCGAGAAAGAAACAAGCATAACTAAAAATGATATATTCAATAGTTATACCGGCAAAGGCGGACTTCATAATTTAAAATATGACGATTATAACAATTATCATGAGTATAAAAAGGATAAGCAAGAAATAGAACAAGGACAATTTTTTACTCCATACTACCTTACAAATTGGATAATTGATTGTATAAGACCTAAAGAAAACGATTTAATTGCAGATTTAACGTGCGGACATGGGGCATTTATAAATAGTGCTCCAAATGAATTGAATTTTTATGGATGCGAACTTGATTATAATTCTTATTTAGTCGCAAAACATCTTTATCCTGATGCAAAATTAACTAATAAAGATATAAGAGAATATGCTCCGAATGTAACATTTGATTATGTTGTTGGCAACCCACCATACAGCTTAAAATGGTATAAAGAGGGAGTACGTTATTCAAGTGAACTGTATTATTGTATTAAGGCTTACGAACTTTTAAAACCATGTGGAATACTTGCTATAATTGTTCCTTATTCTTTTTGTAATGATGAATTTTCAAATAAATCAGATATAGAAAAATTAAACGAGAGATTTAATTATATAGCACAAATACCCCTTGACAAAAATAGTTTTAAACATTTAGGAGTAGAAAATTATAAAACTAAACTTTTAATGCTTCAAAAGAAATCAGAGCATACAGACGAAATAAAATTTAAAAATGACGTACTAGATACAAATAGTTCAGACTTAGTTTATAACGATTATATTGCACCCTTAATAACCCAAAAAGACAAACTAAAGCAAAAGTTGTTTCTTGAAAATATAAGTAAAGAAAGTGCGGATTTTCAATATAAGGTAAAAAAATTAATATACGATATAAAGAAAAATCCTAAGACTAAAAAATATATAGCTGAATGTTTTGAATATATAAATAAATTCAAAAATCAAAAACAACCTAGCTATATTAGTTATGAAGAATGGGAAAAGACCAAAATTAAACCCAAAGACGTTTTAAAGAAATTAAAAGATACTTTAAGGCTTCAAAATCCAAAACCTAAAACAGAAAACAGATTGATAAAGGACAAATATAATTTAAAACTTAATAACTTAAAAATACCTATATATCAAGCAGTAACAGGGAATTATTATCCATTTGAAAATAGTAAATATAAAAAATTAATAGATAGAAAAATCAAGGCATACAGGAAGCAATCTCAAAAATTTAAGGACATAAAAATCGACTCCGAAATAGAGTTATGGTTAAAAAACTTTAAATTACAAAATGAAGATGAAGTAATAAAACTTAATGATATTCAATTACACGATACAAACCTATTTTTACAAAAGCCATATTCATTTGTACAATGGGAACAAGGATCGGGAAAAACAATAACCGGAATAACACAAGCAGAATATAGATTAAAGCATAATAATGTAAGGAATGTATTTATTGTAAGTACGGCAATAGCTATAAAAACTAACTGGAATGATATTTTAAAATCTTATGGTAAAGATTTTTGTACTATTGAAAAATTAGACGATATAAAAAATATAAAAAAAGGGCAATATGTAACAATCACTCTAAATATGGTGTGCAAATATCATAAACAAATTAAAAAATACATAAAAATGCAATCTCAAAAAGTAATGCTAATATTTGATGAATCCGACAATATAAGTCAAGCAAACTCTAAACGCACGAAATCTGTATTAAATGCTTTTAGGAGAGTAAAGTATAAGCTTCTTATGACTGGTACAAGTACACGAAATAATATAGCCGAAATATTACCTCAAATAGAGCTTTTGTATAACAATTCGTACAATATGATTAGCACTAATTATTATATTTATAAAAGTAATAAATATGGTCAAGGTCTATCAATGGAGTTTAATTTTGATAAAGGAAAACCAATTCCGGCATACAATAAAGGATATAAATTGTTTAAAGAGTCTTACATTCCTGAAAAGATTACAGTTTTTGGAGTAAAACAATTAACACAAGACATCTATAATTTAGAGGATTTAAAAAAGTTGCGAGATAAAACAATAATAACAAGAACTTTTGAAGAAGTAACTGGTAAGGAATTATATAAGATTAAACAAGTTTTATGTGACATGAATGATACCGAAAAAAGCATTTATAGAATAGCAATAGAAAAATTTTACGAAATGGAATATTTATTTTCCAAAACTGGTAACAGTAGAAAAGATGCTATGCTTAAAATTTTACACCAATTAGTATTAATGCTTAAAATCTGTGCATCACCTCAAATATTTAAAGAATACAATTCTTCAAAATTACCCGGAAAATTTAAAGAAGTAATAAAATTAACAGATAAATTTAGAAATGAACGAGTTGCAATAGGTGTAAGGCATATCGAGGTTGCAACCGAATATTACAAGGAATTAAAAAAGCAGTTTCCAAACAGACCTATATTTTTAATTACTGGAAATAAAACCACACTTGAACAAAGAAAAAGTATAGTAAATGAATTAAAGAATACAAAAAATGGTATTTTGATAAGCACGCAACAGGCATTATCGGCATCTATGAATATTGATTTTGTAGACAAATGTATTATTGCAGAACTTCATTGGAATAATGCCGGAATGAGTCAATATTATTTTAGATTTATACGCTATACTTCTACTAGATTTAAAGAAGTTTATTTTGTAACTTATAAGGATAGTATTGAAACAAATCTATTAAAAATGGTACTTGCAAAAGATAAATTTAATTTACTAATGAAAGATAAAGAACTTGCAGATGAAGAAATCGAGGAAAAGTTTGGTATAGATAGCGAAATGCTT
>CADBQS010000060.1 GCA_902796915.1 uncultured Ruminococcus sp. | reverse complement strand
GTGGTGAAAAACTTACCGATGAATGTAAATATGAAACAAGCACTTATGTTAAAACCGATACTATGTATCTCAATAATATTTTTGGAAAAGAGCTTTCTCGTTTGCATTGTGAAGAGCTTACTGGACAAACAGATGATAATGATGCTTTAGATAGACAAAGACTATTTCAAGATTTAATAAAAGATAATGAAGTTAAAGAAGTTGATGCAATTGATTTACTATCGGTTACAACTACAATGGAAGCCGGAGTTGATATAGGCTCGCTATCTGCTGTAATGATGGGAAATGTACCACCACAACGATTTAATTATCAACAACGTGTTGGTCGTGCTGGTCGTCGAAATACTCCACTTTCACTTGCTTTGACTGTTGCGCGTGTTAATAGTCATGACCAAACTCATTATTCACAACCAGAAAGAATGGTTTCCGGCCAACCAGCTATACCTTATATTGATTTAAGAAGTATTGATATATTGAAACGTTTCGTAATTAAAGAAGTTTTACGAAGAGCATATATTGATAAAAAAATAGAACCTAAAGAAAGTTCTGTACATGGTGAGTTTGGGACAATAGATGAATGGACAGAAAATTCAAAGCATATAGAATCATGGTTAGCTTCCAATAAATCTGTTGTTCAAGAAATTATCAATACTTATGCAGATGATAATAAAATTTCTGATGACGAAAAAAGAAAAATTAATGACGATATAATAAATAATTTAGTTGCTAATATTTCAGAAAAAATCAGAAACAAGGATAAGAATGGTTTTATTCAACATGAACTTTCTGAGTTTTTAGCTGCATCTGGAATGTTACCTATGTTCGGTTTTCCAACACAAGTACGTTATTTATACGAAGCTGCACCAAAAAAATTCCCACCAGAAAAAGTAACTGATCGGCAAATGGATATGGCATTAACATCATTTACTCCAGGTTGTGAAATCGTTAAGGATAAAAAGGTCTTAAAATCAATTGGTTTTGTAACCTATATACCTGTTCGTGGCCAACCAAAAATGGTGAACGGATTGCATGAATTTACTGACAAAAAATTGTTGAGTTGCAAAAATTGCTCATATTTAGCATTGGAGGATAAAAATGCAGAGGATAAATGTCCTATTTGTAAATGTCAAATAAATCCAATTGAAAATGTCGCTTCACCACTTGGATATAGAACTGAGTATGGAAAAGCTGCAATTAAAGATTTTGACGGACGTTTTGATTGGCTTCCAGTTGCAAGTGAAACTAGAATTGATAGCAAACAAACGGAAATTAAATTACAAGAAATTGCAAGCACAAACTTATTAATTGGAAATAATGAATACCCAGAAAAAGGTGTTGTTAATACAATTAATACAAATCAAGATAATCTTTTTAGTTTGGTGAAAGCAAAAAAACAAGAAGGTTGGTATGATAGTGAAGTCGTAAAATACAAGACTGATTTCGATTTTGATGAAGATACTAGAAAAGACTTTGCTCTTATATCTTCAAAAGTAACTGGTGTATTAGAAATTTGTATTTATTCAAATAATAAGGACATTAACATTAATCCTCTATTTAATTCAGAAAATGAAACTCTTGAAAAGGCAAGACTAAAAGCTCTAAAAGGAGCAATTCTTTCATGGGGAAATCTATTGAGAAAAGGAATTACAAATTATTTGGATATTGAAACAAAAGAATTAACCGTAGATTATTTTGTTCGCAGAGAAAATGAATCAGATGCTTCCGTTCATGCTGGTGTTTTCATGGTCGAACAACTTGAGAATGGTGCTGGTTATACAAGCTTTTTAGGTAAAACTGATAACGAGACACAAAGAGAGATTTTTATAAAACCTCTATTGCCTAAAGGATATATCTATGAAAATTTAACTAAGGATTCACATATAAAGTCTTGTGATTGCTCTTGTTATGATTGTTTAAGAGATTATTATAATCAAAAATACCATGATATGCTGGATTGGAGACTTGGACTTGATTTAGCTCGTATTTCAAATGATGATGAATATCTCCCTTCTTATATGGAAAACAACGGTTATTGGCATGACTTACTAAAATTGCGATTAGAAGCTGCTACAAAGCAAGAGAATGAAAATATAACTTATGAGAAAAAGGATGAGATTTATATTATCAAATCAAATGATATAAAAATCTTGTTGGCACATCCATTCTGGAGTCAAAGAAGAATTGATAATCTCTTAAAAAAGTATGATTTAAAAGATGCAAAAGTCATTTATATGAATGATTTTATTCAAAACTTAAAAGTATAGGATTAAACATATGAACTTTCCAACTGATGATGATATAAAACGTATATTAGATATGCAATCCTCAGATTGCGGTTTCTTCGTTCTCGCTATTTATGCATTTATTGAAAAGTATATGAAATCAGAAATCAGTTATTTGGGTGGTGATGATGATACAGATGCAACTTTTAATAGCCTAGTTTACAAATATATTGGTGCAATAAAAAAAAGAATAGGATGGATTTCAGAACAAGATCATAATTTCTTATTTCAAATGAGAAATGGAAAGCAGAATTCTAACTTAGTAAGGCATCAATTTAAGGCACTATCTATTGAAGAAGCTAGAGCTGCAATTAGAGATTTGCTTAAATTTTGTGAAATCTCTGATAATGTTATCAGGGAAAAATTTGAACCTTTATCTCGAAATTTAAGGGAATGGGAAGAACGAATATCACCCTCTGACACAGCAAAAGAATTATTTGAAGCAAATAAGAAGATTGCAGAAATGCAAAAAAATCTACCACAGTTAATAAAAGAAAGTTCTGAATATTTAGATTTACAAAACCAACTTGAAAACATAAAAAAACGTTGTGAAAATTATGAGATTGATATTAACAAAACAGAACAAATAAATAACGAATTAAAAAATGAATTAGAAAACTATGAATCAAAACAAATAGAATTACAAAAGCGATTTGGAAATTATGAAGAATATATTTCTAATCTTCAAAGAATGCTTACATATACACGAACAAGAAATGATTTTGAACATGCTATTCTCCGTCTAACTACAGAACAAAAAGAAGCTGTTAATCGAATTAAATTTCAAAAAGATTATTTAATTCGTGGTGCTGCAGGAACTGGTAAATCTTTTGTTTTATTAAAAAGCGTTGAGAAATTAATAGATAAGACAAAAGGAGACGAATATCAACCATCACTTATTTTTGTTACATTTACAACAAGTTTAGTAAAATATAATTCTTATGTAGCAAAACTAATGAATATGGGAATCGTAGAAGAAAATATTAAAACGGCTGATAGTTTCTTTAAGGAAATATTGGATTTTGTAATTCCTAAACATTATGTTAATTATTCCGAACAATATATCCTTAACTATAAAAAAATGATTACGGATATTATCCAAGAATTCTATCCAAATCAAAATCTAAATGCAGATGATATTTATAATGAAGCTTCGACATTTATTTGGCCAAATATGATTGAAAAAGAAGAATATCTTGATCAAATGATTGACAGAACTGGCTTAAAAACTGCTTTAAAATATGAACAGCGTTTGAAATATTGGGATGTAATTTCAAAACTTGAGGATAAATTAAACCTTGAAAAAACATGGCTACCGGAATATGCAAAGTTGCAAGTTGCAAGAAATTTAAAACAACTTCCATTACACGAAGATGATAAATTTTCTGATTATATTTTTATTGATGAAGCACAAGATTTATCAATTTGTTCAATGTTTTGTCTTAAATCTGTTTGCAGAGGTTCAATCATTATGGCAGGAGATAAAGATCAGACAATTTATCAGATTCAAACACCAATAATTAGAAGTGGAATTGATATTTCTGGTAATTCAATTACTCTGAAAACAAATTTTAGAAATACTATTCAAATTAATGATGTGGCTGAAAAATATAGAAAGCTCATAAAAGGTATGAATATGGATACCAATCCATCATCTTTTAGAATGGGGCCTCCAGTTGAATTAGTCGAACTTGATGCAGAAAATAATCAAGCACAAGATTTATACAAATTAATTGCACAACGAGTTAGAATATGTATAAATGAACTTAAATATGCACCTGAAAATATTTGTATAATTTTAAGCGATATAAAAAATCAAAAACCTGAAAAAATTATTAATGAATTACAAAAGCTTGGAATTGAATCTGAAGGTATAAAGAATAAAGATTTCTCAGTTGGTGGTAAAATTTGTGTTTCAACAATACAATCTTGTAAAGGCTTGGATTTCCCTGTGGTAATTTTACTTGCAGATCATAGAGTCCATTTTAATGATTCAAAATATGATGAAGAAACTGTAGAACGGCTGCAAAGAAATATGTTTTATGTTGCTATGACTCGTGCTATGGATATGCTAACAGTAATAACTTGGAATAATTCAAAT
>CADBQS010000059.1 GCA_902796915.1 uncultured Ruminococcus sp. | reverse complement strand
GATAAAAATAATTTTGACACATCTGCATCGTAAACTAATCCATCTCCTACCTTAATACCCCATTCTTTTAATAATGCATCTAATTTTGATAAACCTGTTTGTGACGGATATAGGAAATAAATCAGATTTTTACCGTACTTTCCATCATTGTAAAGATAATTTTTTACTTTTTCTATAGCTTGTTCATCGTAATCTCTCTTGGGAGAATATATTACTGCAAATTCCGCTTCACTATCTATGTTATCTGTAAGCATAGATTTGCTCTCAACATTATAGTTATTATCTTTTAAGAGCTTTTGAAAACTACTCGAATCCAACTCGTCAAAACCAGTCAATACATTAACTTTTATTTGCTCATTACTTGTAACGTAAATTATAGCTGACGTCATACTTTGCTCTGCTTTCGATGATGTTATCGTTAGCCCACCGTATGATTGCTGTACATTAAATATATCATATGCCGATAATATTTTATACTTCTCCCCACTTTTAACTATTATATTATCGCTATCCAATTCTTCATTAGGATAGCTTGCTTTAAACATAGGATTCTCATCTAAATTTACATATCTAATACTTATTTTATCGCTATACTTTGCATATTCATTTATAACATTGTCTGCTTGTCTAAAATAATCTCCGTTAGATATAAAATTATCCTTATCGCTTAAAACAATTATCTCTACTTCTTTGTCCAATTCACCCAGATAATTAATTGAATCTTCAGTTATACTAAATATTTTATTACTAGTAAGATCATAACTTAATGAATATTTATTATCTAAAAATTTTATTAATATATTTATCCCTACAATTACTGCAATAGATAATACAGTTAAGAACACGGCCAAGCTTTTATGTACAAACCTTGGCTCTTTAATTTTTTCCAGATATTGCTTTAAATTCTTATTCATCTTAAAAAAATCTCCTCTTAATTCCATTTTTTCTTGTCTAAAGATCTTATCGTCAGAATAATAAATATTGCACATACGCTTAAAAAGAATATTGTATCCGTAGCATTAATTATGCCAAGAGTAAAGTTTTTATAATGCTGCGAAAACGACAAGCTCTTCAACACATCATACAAGAAACTATTCGAGAAGAATTCAGCTATTCCATCAATAAGCATTATTAGAATACATAAAACATAACTGGCAACTGCTGCAACTATTTGGCTTTCCGTTGTTGAAGATACAAACAATCCTATTGATATCAATGCCGCACCTACAAGTAAAAGTCCAACAAAATTTCCTGTTATTGATGCCCAATCCGGTTTTGTATAAATAGAAAAAACAAGAGCGTAAACCCACGTTATAGATATACCTATAATATACATAACTAAAGCAGAAAGATATTTTCCAAATACTATTGATGACATGTGTATTGGAGCTGTAAATAGAGCTTGGTCTGTCTTTTGCTTCAATTCTTCACTTATTAACCTCATTGTTAGTATTGGTATCAGTAGTAATACTATTATCAATAAGCTTGCAAACACGCCACTTATATCACCATTACCCATATATAAAGACGTAACCCAAAGAAAAATTCCTCCAAAAAGATATATAACGGAAAGAAATATATATCCTGTAATTGAATTAAAATACGATTCCATTTCACGTTTAAATATTGCTGTCATTATTTTCATCCCCCATCTTAGACGCCTTTTCTGGTTCATTATAATTAACATCTTTATTACTTCTTACATCATCTTTTTCTGTAAGCATTAAGAATACATCTTCTAATGATGGTGACGAAGAATACATTTCAATTATCGGACAATTCACTTCCGCTAATTTTTTAAACACATCTCTTCTAATGTCATTATCTTTATAATATTTCACAATATACTCACAAACTTGGGTATCTACTTCTCTTTCGCTATCTATATCTATGATTCCTTCAATATCATTAATAGCATTAAAAACTGTATTCTTATCTCCATCAACTTGTAGCTTTAACGTGATAACTCCAGATGCCTCCTTGGATATATCTTCTGCCGAACCATCCGCTACAACTTTACCGTCATTGATAACAACTACTCTATCACACACAGCTTGTATTTCAGATAAAATATGAGATGAAAGTATTATTGTATGATTATATGATAAATTTTTTATCAGATTTCTTATGCTTATAACTTGTTTAGGGTCAAGCCCTACTGTAGGCTCATCAAGAATTATTACCTTTGGTTCGCCCAGTAATGCTTGTGCAATACCTACTCTTTGCTTATATCCTTTAGATAGCTTTTTAATAGTTCTATTGTAAACATCAGATATACCCACAATTTCACATACATTTTCTATATGACTCTTTTTATCAATTTTTATTTTCTTTAAATCAAACATAAAACCAAGATACGATTTTACAGTCATATCCATGTAAAGAGGTGGTTTCTCTGGTAGATATCCTATCATTTTTTTAGCTTTTATGGGCTCTTTTATTATATCAATGCCATCTATCGTTACTGTACCACTCGTTGAGGATATATAACCTGTTATAATATTCATAGTAGTAGATTTTCCTGCTCCATTAGGGCCCAAAAAACCTAAAACCTCTCCGTTATTTACAGTAAAATTTATCCCCTTAAGTACCTCTTTATCACTATATGATTTATAAAGATTTTTCACTTTGATCATAAACTACTGTCCCCTCTAAATTTTTATAATAAAAATTAAAATAATAAGCTCCCTTCAAAGTATATTCTATCAACTCATCAGGAAGCCTTTATTATAAAAATTAATTATTAATCGCTAGTATAAGGAAGTAATGCTAAATATCTTGCACGTTTTATTGCCGTAGTTAAGGCTCTTTGATGTCCAGCACATGTACCTGTTACTCTTCTTGGCAATATTTTTGCCCTTTCAGATATAAAACGCTTTAACTTCAAAACATCCTTATAATCTATGTTCTCTATTCTGTCAGAGCAAAAATTACATACCTTTTTACGCATTCTACGATTTGCTCTGCCTTCACGTTTCTCTCCTCTTTCTGCCATACCTTTCCCTCCTCAATTTATCAAATATTAAAATGGTAAATCATCATCTACCTGAATTTCTTGAAAATCGCTTTCACTGCCACTAGCATAAATATCTTGATTATCATCATTAGCAGGCTTTGGGTTGCTAAATGACTGCGAACCGCTATCCTTTTTAGACTCTACGAAATGTACATTATTAGCAATTACCTCAACAGCCTTACGTTTATTTCCGTCTTTGTCTTGGTACTGTCTAACTTGGATTGAGCCTTCTATTGCTATAAGCTGTCCTTTTTTAAAGTACCTGCAAATAAATTCTGCAGTATTTCTCCACGCAACTATATCAATAAAATCAGTCTGTCTTTCCTCACTAGACTTAGAATACGAACGATTTACCGCTATCGTAAAGCTAGTAACTGATGTATTATTAGGCGTATGCCTAAGCTCCGGGTCTGCTACTAATCTACCTGTTAATACTACTACATTCAGCATCTTACGTCACTTTCCTTTACACTTCTTTTTTTACAATAAGTGATCTTAACACACCGTCTGTAATCTTACAAATTCTGTCAAGCTCTGCTGGAAATACAGCTGTACTTTCAAAATTAAATAAAATATAGTATCCCTCTGATTCCTTATTAATTAAGTAAGCTAATCTGCGTTTTCCCCATTTATCAACTTCACCTAATGTTGCATTAGACTCAATTAAATCTTGGAACTTTTTAGTTACCTCCTCGATTCCTTCTTCGCCTAATTTCATACTAAGAACCAGAACAAATTCATAAGAATTTTTTACTTCTGACATCTTTATTACACCTCCTTCTGGACTTAAAGACCCCGAATTAATTCGGAGTAAGGACGTTAAAATCAAAATTTTTGACATAACAAAATGATTATATCACTCATTTTTTAAGTCGTCAACTAATATTTATATAATTTAAATTAATTATTAAAATTTAAACATAGCAAATTCATCTTCATTTAATTTTTCTAATTCAGCATTGAATTCCTCATATGCAATGTCAAATATTGGTTCAGGAGCAATATTACGTGATTGCTCTTCTTTACTATGTTCTAAATCATAATTTATAAACTCTGCATTACCTCTTTTTAAAAATAAATATCTATTTTTGCAAGCTGTCTCGGAATGCCTTACTAAATGCAGATGTATATTTTTCCACGACTTTCCTAATTCTCTTACTAATCTTAAAAGTAAATCGTCTTCTTCCGTCGACCATACTCCTGTACCAAATAAACGCCTATATCTTTCACGGCAACTTCTTACACTTCTACCTTCTACTTTTGATGCTACTATAACCCAATTGATTTTATCTCCACAGGATTTAACACTATCAAAAAGAATATTGTCTTCTTCTTGTGTCCATTTTTGCTTATTAACTTTACTAACTTCATGAGAAGCATAATCAGAGTCAGAATCAGTAACAAAAAAATTCACGCTTTTTTGAGACGCATTTGCAGTAAACGGGGCCACAAAAGACATAAATGAAACTAATGTTAACAATTTTACACAAGATTTAATAGATTTTTCCATATCAAAATTCTTCCTTTATATTAAAAATCATCGTAATTTTTTAACATTATCATAACATAAATTCAACAGTTATTTTTTTATCTGGTATTTCTATTTTTTGAATATTTCCATCTTTACCAGCAACAATCCTAGAATTACAGCCTCCATTAAATACAACTTCTCCACCCTTACTTGATTCAAAGTTTAAAGATTCTCTCTGATTTATAGAATTAATCGCTTCTACTAATGACGATAAAAACGATGTATTAGGTAAAAAATCTTTATTAAACGAACAACTTAAATCATTTAACGATACTTCATAATTATCGCTTTCCCATGAAAATGTAAGGCCTGATAAACTCTTTGGTTCCAGAATTTTAATTCTATTTATCTGCTCCGGGGTATGTATAATTTCACATTTATATTCTTTTCCATCACTAATTACCTTAGCTTCGCTCTCTATCGAGCCTGCCATGTCAATGCCGTCACTTGTTATAGATGATGAACAACCTGAAATAACCGCTGTCATTAAAACCGTAAAATACATTATAGCCTTTTTCACAAAATCATCCTATCGTTCGATTTTTAAAAATATATTTGGAAGTTCATTTATTATATCCGTTGGTAACATAGATGTTTTTGATATATCATTAGCACATTTTTCTCCAGCTAGACTATGAATATATACTCCACAAATAGCTGCATCAATAGGCTTCATCCTTTGGGATAAAAATGAACCTATAATTCCTGCTAACACATCTCCGCTACCGCCCTTTGCCATTCCTGAATTTTTCTTTCTATTAACAAATGTATTACCATTCGAATCCGTAATAGTTGTAATATCACTTTTTAATACTACTGTTATCCCGTATTCTTTCGATAATCCCCTTGCATATTTTTCTTTATTGACTTTTAAATCCTCTATTTCCTTTTTACAAAGTCTTGCCATCTCTCCAATATGAGGTGTGATTATAATATCTGATTTAGCTGATTTTAGTATATTTATATTCTCAGATATAACATTTATTCCATCTGCATCAATAACTAACGGTATTTCTGATTTCTCTATTACATTATAAACTATTTTTTTAATATCACTATTCCATCCCAATCCGCATCCCATAAGACATGCCGTACATTTTTCAAAATTTTTCATAATATCTTCCATGTACAAGCTATCAAGCGTGCCTTCATCACTTGTATGAATTGGTGAAAATATAGGCTCAACTAAATGTTTAGCTGTTATATCGTATATTTGATCTGGCACAATAAGCTTTACTATCCCTACTCCGCATCTTATTGCGGCACTACTGCTCATTATAGCCGCTCCCGTCATACCTACGCTACCGCATATACACAGTAGAGTACCAAACGTACCTTTATTTCCTTCATCGCTTCTTCTTGGTAATCTATCCTTTACCATATTTAAATCTATATTTTGTAAATACTCATATTCTCTTACTATATCCATGTTTATCTCTCCTTATCGCATACAACTACCGCAGCAGCATAATTTTTTGTGTGTGTTATACTTACATCAAATTTAAATTCACTAATACTTAGCTTATCAATTACATTTTCATTAATCAATAAATAAGGTTTACCTATATCATTTCTCAATAACTGCACATCTTTAAAGCCAAATCCTCTTATACCTGTACCTACCGCTTTAGAAAACGCCTCCTTTGCACAAAAATTTGCGGCTACACTTTGTATCGGAAAATTCCTTTCACTCAATTGTTTATATTCATCTTTACCTAATATCACATTTAAAAAGTTTTTTCTATTCATGGATTTTTTTATTCTGTCTATTTCAATCATATCTATTCCTACATTCACAAAATGCACCACCATTTTCTATTTTGTTATTTTATTTTACTACAAGTTATAAAGTAAAATCCAACTTAATTTATAATTTTAATACATAATTTTAATAATCAGTGATTTGTATTGAAAAATTATAACTCAACATGTAGAATATTACTATAGTAAGGGTGTGATAATATGACAAATAGAGAACGTGCAATATTAGCTGTAACAGCTTTAAAAAAAGAATATCCGAATGCCGAATGTTCACTTATTTACAGTGACCCCATACAAATGCTTATTGCTACAAGGCTATCTGCTCAATGTACGGACAGCAGAGTTAATTCCGTTACTCCGGCATTATTTAAAAGATTTCCGACTGTTTATGATTTTGCTAATGCTGATGTTAGTGAAGTAGAGGAGTATATATGTCCATGCGGATTGTATAAAACAAAAGCCAAGGATATTGTAAATATGTGTAAGGAAATTATACAAAGATATAATGGAACTGTACCTGATACGATTGAAGAACTTACTACCTTACCAGGAGTCGGAAGAAAAACAGCTAATCTTGTTGTTGGTGATATATATAGTAAACCATCTGTTGTTGTAGATACTCATTTTATAAGGATAACTGCAAGGTTAGGTTTTCATAATACAAAAGACCCATTTAAAATTGAACAAATTATGAAAAAAATTTTACCCGAAAATGAATCCAGCGATTTTTGTCACAGAGTTGTAATTCACGGTAGAGCCGTATGTAACGCAAGAGAACCGAAATGTGATAAATGTTGTATGATTGGGTTTTGTGAATATGGAAAAAATTTTTCTAATTCTAATAAAAAAGACGATTAATTTTATAATAATTATAGAACGTAAAAATATAGGAAATGTTTGTATTTAGAGGAGTGCAAAAATGCGTAAAACTGATATTAATAAATTTAGTAACGACTCTCATAGCTTTGAAGATGTTACATATAAACAAAATTCTAAAATTAGATTTATATCTAACTTAAAGTCGTTATTCATTATTTTTTTACGAATACTTGCAAGCTTTTTTGTTATTGGGGCAATTACAGGCGTGTTAGTATTAGCTTCCCTTAGGGTATACGTGCTTTCTCTTTCTGACGATAATATTGCTTTAAATTTAAGTAATGCTAAGTTAGCACTAACCAGCTTTGTTTATGTGAATGATGAAAATAATGTTCCACAGGAATATCAAAGGATATATAATTCAGAAAATAGGATATGGATAGATTTTAGTGATATTCCCAAAAACATGATAAATGCTATCGTTGCAATAGAAGATAAAAGGTTTTACGAACATCATGGTGTGGATTGGGTTCGTACTGCCGGAGCTGTATTAAACCTATTAAAAGGGACACAATCTTATGGTGGTTCTACACTCACTCAGCAATTAATTAAAAATATTACAGATGATAATGAAGTTAGTCTTACACGTAAATTAAGGGAGATTTTTAGGGCAATACATCTTGAAAGAAGATACTCTAAAGATGAAATTCTAGAGGCCTATTTAAATATTGTAAATTTTGGAGGAGGTTGCCGAGGCGTTCAAACCGCCGCTAATTTATACTTTGGTAAAAATATCGGAGAATGCTCAATAGCTCAATGTGCCGCTATTGCCGGAATAACCCAAAATCCTACGGCATATAATCCTTTATATTATCCAGAAAATAACAAAAGGCGAAGAGATACTGTAATATCTGAAATGCTACAACAAGAAAAAATATCTCAAGAAGAATACGAACAAGCCATGAAGGAATCGGAAAATATGCAATTCGTTGGATATTCCGACGATTCAGAGGATGTTATAATGAAAGCTGGAGCTGTAAGAAATTGGTATATTGAAACTGTACTAAGAGATGTTGTAGCCGATTTATGCACTAAATATAATATAGGTAAAGCCGCAGCAGAAGAAATGATATTTACACATGGACTTAAAATATACACGGCAATGGATCGTAAAGCCCAGTCAATTACAGAAGAAACATTAAAAGATACATCTATTATGCCTAAAAGTGAAAATTTGGAAATCGGATACGTTATGATGGGATTTGACGGTAGGATTCTTTCTACAGTTGGGTGTCGTGAAGAAAAAACAGGTAATTTGTGGTACGATAGAGCTAATGTTGCTAAACGTCAACCCGGTTCTACTATAAAACCTATCGCCGCCTATGCTCCTGCAATAGATTTAGGATTATATAATTATTCATCTATAATTCCTGACCAACCCCTACAAGTTGATGCAGATGGCAGTGGAAATCTCAAAAATTGGCCTACAAACTGGTATAAAGGTTATAAAGGTAACGTAACATTACAATGGGCACTTGAAAAATCAGCTAACGCCCCTGCCGCACAAGTTATAAACAATATGACTACGTGGAAAAGCTATGAATTTCTTACCAATAAATTAGGATTTTCTAGTCTTGATAGTAATGACGCGTCTTCCTTATCTGCCTTGGCAACAGGTGGTACACACGTTGGCGTAACAGTTAGAGAGATGACAGCCGCATTCCAAATATTTGGTAATGGAGGTAAATATTTCAAACCATACACTTACTTTTATGTTACAGACCATGATGATAATATAATATTAGATAATCGTGATAACATTCCAACTCAGGCAATCAGTTCTTCTACGGCAACAATAATGAATAGGTTATTAAGGCAAGTAATCGTAGGCCCTGAAGGGACAGGACGAAATGCAAATATAAGCGGATGGAATATAGTAGGTAAAACCGGAACTACAAATGACGATTATGACAGTTGGTTTATAGGTGAGAGTCCGTATGCTGTTGCCGGAATATGGACTGGATATGATAATCCAAAACGAATTACAGAAACTGCTGCTGCGATAAAAATATGGAAGCATATAATGACAAAATATTTGGAAGGTAAATCCAATATAGATTATAATTTTGATCCATCAGTTGTTGAGCTCACATACTGCAAAACAACCGGCGAATTGGCAAACGCATCCTGTCCTAACACTGCCACTGGATACTATGCAAGTAATAATCTGCCCCCTTCATGCACAACTCATTATGGTAAACCAGAAAATAATACTCAGGATATCCAACAAGAGGAAAATCAAGAAAATGAGCAAAATCAAGATAACACAGATGAAAATGAAGCTAATATATATGAAGAAAGAAATAATATAGATGAAAATTTATCAGAAACTCCATAGTAAAAGTTTAGAAATTAACAATTATAACAAATATATATGTTAATGTATATAATAATATTAATCCATCTCATATTATAATTTAAAATTTTATGTTTATTCTCCAAGGAGGCCATAAGTCTTATGAGTCTTATAGTTCAAAAGTTTGGCGGTAGTTCTGTTTCAGACGCTGAACATATTTTTAATGTAGCAAATATAATAACTAAAGCATATTCACAAGGAAATGATGTAATAGCCGTAGTATCTGCACAAGGGGATACCACCGATGAACTCATAGAAAAAGCTAATGAAATAAATAGCCATGCGTCAAAACGTGAGATGGATGTTCTACTTTCAACAGGAGAACAAATTTCAATCGCGCTGCTTTCTATGGCTATAGAAAAACTTGGGTTTCCTGTTGTATCCTTACTTGGTTGGCAAGCTGGATTTAACACAGATACTGATTATGGAAATGCGAGAATCGAAAAGGTTTGTGCTGATAGGATAAGAAAAGAACTAGATAAGAAAAATATTGTTATAGTAGCCGGATTCCAAGGAATTAATAAATACGGCGATATAACAACTATGGGACGCGGTGGTTCAGATACAAGTGCAGTAGCAACAGCAGCCGTCATGCACGCTGATGTTTGTAAAATATATACAGATGTTGAAGGGGTATACACTGCTGATCCAAGGCGTGTACCAAGTGCAAAAAAATTAGACGTTATTTCTTACGATGAAATGCTAGAATTGGCTACATTAGGTGCTCAAGTATTAAATAATAGGTCTGTTGAAATGGCAAAGAAATACAACGTTGAAGTAGAAGTACTTTCTAGTATGAAAAATACTCCAGGTACAATCGTTAAGGAGGCCGCCAGATTGGAAAAGATGCTTATTAGCGGCGTTACAACCGATAATAACGTTGCTAGAATTTCTGTAATAAATATTCCCGATAAGCCAGGATTCGCTTTTAAACTTTTTTCTAAGCTTGCATCAAAAGATATAAACGTTGATATAATCCTACAATCAATTGGAAGAAATCCAACTAAAGATATATCCTTTACTGTAACTGAAAATCAACTAGAAGATGCAATTAAAATATTAGAAAAATACATTGAACCCATAGACAATTCAAAAATTCTATACGATAAAAACGTAGCTAAAGTTTCAATAGTTGGTACAGGCATGGAAACTCATGTTGGTATAGCCTCAATGATGTTTGAAGCATTATTTGAAGCTCAAATTAATATTCACATGATTTCTACAAGTGAAATTAAAGTTTCTGTTCTTATATCATCAGATGATGTAGACACTGCGTTAAATGCTATACATAAAAAATTTTTTAGTTCCATAGAATAAAAATAGAAAGGCCAAGTATATACTTGGCCTTCTTGCTTACATAAGTTCCTCTAATATATTCTTTTTTACTAATTCATTCCTTTTTACTATTGACACTGTTCCCACTGTGACTAATAAAATGCCTGCAACTGAACCCCATACTTTCTTTAAATTATTATCAATATTACTCCAAGTAAGCTTACACCATTCTTCCTGGACTCCAAACCAAAAGCCACTTAATGCTCCTCCCAAAACATATAATAAAAAAACCATAATAATAACTACCTCCATTGAAATCTTTATTGTTCTAATTCAATAAAAATTTATACATCACGTACATACCAGTAATTATTTCCACTATACCAGTTCCAGTAGCAAGCGCTGGTACATATTCGTTTTGATTTTCTTTACCGCCCTCTACCAAAAAATAAGTTATACCTCCAAAAAACGCACCTATTATAGTCTCTCTAATTATAGAATTTTTCATAATTTCACAAAACTTACTCATAAATTACCTCCTATTAAAGTTATTATAACATATTACATTCTAAATTTCAATATTTATTTTATTAATAATCACTTTTCATAATACGGGTTCTTATGTTTCCTTTTATAGATGTTGTTTTTGTTCTTGAGCCTATTGCGCGTACTCCTCTCATAGTCATGCACATATGTTCTGCTTCTATTTCTACTAATATTCCGTTAGGTTTCAACTCATTAAATATAAACTCAGCTATTTCAGAAGTAAGCCTCTCTTGAACTTGTGGCCTCCTTGCAAAGCATTCAACTATACGTGAAAATTTAGATAGCCCTATTATCTTTTCATTTCCAGGAATATATGTTATATTTACATATCCAAAAAACGGTAAAAAATGATGTTCACATATAGAATAAAATGGTATATCTTTTACAGAAATAACATTCCCATAATTAGATTCTTCACTAAATACTTTTAAATGTTCTTTAGGATTTGAATCTATTCCAGAAAATATTTCTTCATACATATTAGCTACTCTCATTGGAGTTTCTTTGAGTCCTTCCCTATCTGGATTATCTCCAATAGCGATTATAAGCTCACGCATTAAACTTTTTACCTTTTCTTTATCTACCACAAAATCATCCTCTAATTTAATGTATTTGTATTGTTTTTTCTAAACATATATCTATTTACAAACATCGCTACAACTATTCCTATTATCGTATCTGTTACTCTATAAACCACATACATGAAACTGTTTCCCATATCATCTCCAAGCCTTGAAACGATTACAAGTGCCACTATGCAGCCTATTGATACAGATTCTTTTTGTTCAATTATATTGCATATATATATAACTAAAAGCATACAAAAAGGTATAACAAACAGCCTCATCCATTCATAATTCGGAATATAACCAGATAATTCCAATGCACAATAACCAATTACTCCTCCAATTAGCGTACCTATAAGCCTATCTATTCCTGTTTTTAATGTTCTGTTATAAGTTGGCTGCATACATATAATCGTAGCAATAGCCCCGCAAAAAACATCCTCTCTACCAAAAATCATAGATATAAAAGCACATATCGATACCGCTATGGCAGTTTTTACAGCCCTTAATCCTATTTTATACTTACCATTAAATTGCATATATATCTCCCAATTAAATTATTAATATCCCAATGTACCAAAAAGAGATTCATCATTCTTTACAAGATAATCAACATCTATTTCTCTAAAATAATTTTCGTCATCTCTTATAATAACCTTATAAATACCAGAATTGATTATTAATCTTTTACACATCGAACACGGAGCAGTATTTTTAACATATTCACCTGTCGCTACTTCTCTGCCTACTAAATATAACTTAGCTCCTATCATCTCATTTCTGGAAGCATGTACAATAGCATTAGCCTCAGCATGAACAGACCTACAAAGCTCATATCTCTCCCCTCTTGGTATTTTCATTGATTCTCTTATACATTGTCCTAAATCTATACAGTTTTTTCTTCCTCTTGGAGCTCCTGTATATCCAGATGAAATAATTTGGTCATTATTTACTATCACAGCCCCAAAATTTCTTCTTCTGCAAGAGCCTCTTTTTAATACAGTTTCTGCAATATCGAGATAATAATTCTCTTTATCTCTGCGTTCCAAAATTATGCCTCCCAACAATATTTTACACATTCATATTAATTATAACATATTACTTTTAATATTCACAACTTAAAACCCATAATTTTTAACAATTATAGATTTAACATTAATAAAGCTTTAGCGAAATAAACATCCCCCATCTAGGCTGGGGGTATTTCTTTAACGTGCAAAGCCCTGTACTACTAGCCACCTCTAATTGAAGCTAATACGGTCTTACACTTGCGAAAAAATTGTTACTTGTTACCCTTAAATGGGTCGTATTACTAAACGTTAGTTGTTCTCCTAACTCACCTTGTTTTAACTGGTTTTTTGATATATTCCTCTATTTTTCTTACATTTTTTCCTGCTGTATCTACATAGTATCCTCTACACCAGAATTATCGATTTCGATATTTTAATTTCAGATTTTCTCACTTTTCATATATTATCAAGCTACTTTTATCCCATAAAGCTCGATATACTCATCTTCGGTGGTATCTCTAAAAGCTTGTGAACATGGTTTTGGCACACCTTTGCTTATATTATTTCTTCTCCTTTCCATGGGACGCAAACACTATATGGTATTTGAAATTCCTTTTTGTATGTGATAAACTATTTACATCATTTAAGCTCATTCTAAATGTTCTCCCTTTGCTTCCTTTGCTGTTGATAAACCGCATTTTTTATTATAGCAAAGGGAGTTTTTATGCCTTCCTCACCGCTTAAGCTACTATTGAACCACGCGTCTATCCCGTGGTTTTCTGTATACAAGTAAATCATCGTGTGCTATACACTAACCTGATGATTTCGGAAAAGCTCATTGCTTACCTCGATAACATTGAGTAACAGGCAACTGCATTGTTTCTTTGGTTGACAAGGAAACTGGCCGAAAAGAAAAATGTAATCGAGTAACTCAAAGTAACCGACCGAAGGTTGTAGGTTCAGAAGATGAACAATATCCGTAATCGTGTAACGGGAATTGTAAATACAGAAATAATTTACATAGTATAAACACAACGGCGACAGGTAGTAAATCTCTGCCGCCAATTTTTTTTGTTATAAAATATTGACAATCTAATTAACTATATCGGATATAATTTTAACAAATCTATTGATTAAGTCAACTATCTGCATTATAATAGTAATTAGTGAAATTGTGAGCAATCAAGGTAATCACAATGCAAAGGAGATATAAAAATGTATACTGTACCTGTTTCCGAATATCCCAAAAGTAAAGAATGGAGTAATAAAGTACACTCTACACCGAATATTCCAGGGGGCAAGAATGTTATAGTATACAATCTCAGAGAATTATTACTTGCAGTTCAAAATGACGCACCTTCAGATCAAGTGCCACAGTTGGAAGAAAGTAATAGCAAGAGCACCTTGAATCACTGTGTGTTCATTATTTGAGTGCAATGAGTTTCGTCAAAAGAGCAAGTAATGGAAAGTGGATATTAACAAGAGAGGCAAAACTATGGATCGATTCAGAGGACAGCCTATATCTTGCTGCTTATTTCTGTGCTAATGTTAAATTTTTTGCAGAAATCCTCTTTTATTTCGATTCTCCGAAAACATCACGAGAATTATTTAATATTTCTATCAATGAATATGATATGGCGTGGAAAATAACCACAACTATAAACAATCGCTTAGTATGGCTAAGACAATTCGGTTTGATTGAATTTCAAGAGTTTTCGTTACTATACAGTATTACTGAAAAAGGAAAAGAGTTCTTAAAAACAGTAAATCCTATTATGTCGGAGAGCATTATGCACAGAGAAGATGACACCTTATCTGAAATGGAAGTAATTCTTGACGAACGATTTGTTACATATTTTCAAGAAAACAAAAACTCAGTAAGAAAAACAGGTTTTGGATATTTTCCTTGCAAAACAAATAAATTTGAAAACACATTATACGATTTTTTAACCCAAATAAATAATGATAGTAAAATTGAAGCGATAAATGAATTTGCTCTAAAAAAGTACAAAATCAAAGATTCTTCAGTACGAAGTGCTATAAATACTATTTCCGCAATGGGTCTTATTGAACGAATAACTAATACGTCATATGCTGTAACTGATTTAGGGTATTCTTGGATAGAGAATCAAAGCATTTTATCCCTGCTGCCTTTGTTCCAATTAAGATATTTGTTCTTTTTTGAAATTCTTTTAGAGTTAAAGGATAGCACACTTTCACCTAAAGAACTCGCAACACTTGCAAAGGTTTCCTATGGTTTTGATAAAGAAAATGTATTCGAAATCAATAACCGTATTGCAATACCAAAGCAAGCAAAATTAGTGAAGAATCTTTCTGCGGAAAAATTCACCTTAACTAATAGAGGAAAATTACTGTTAGAACGCTACAGCAATATCTTTGGGATTGAAAAACTTAAAACCAATATTAAAGGAACTTGCCGTTATAGATAATGTTGATAATGATATAAAACTCTCGGGTAAAAATTTCAAATTTTATAAAATATCTGTTATCGATAAAGAAACTGGCGAAAAAGTTCAACCTATAGATGGCAAGAAAGTAACAATTATGTTACCGATACCAGAAGATTATAATTTAGATAATTTAGAAGCAATACGTGTTGAATCAGATGAAGATATTGAATATAATGAACATATTGAAAATATAAACGGTAAAAATTACCTTGTTTTTGATACTAATCACTTTAGTGATTATGCTCTTTATGAAAAAATTAGCAACAACATTGTAAGTGACAATAATTATACAGACAAATATTTAAACACATCTGATAATAGTCTTACTTCCATAATTTTATTATCTGCTTCTACAATATTTTCTGGATTTATTGGTATAAAACTAAAAAAAGATAAACATGAATAAATAATAAAAAACAGTTTCTGTATTATTTCCTCATAACAGAAACTGTTTTAATTTAATTAGAAAATTACTATGATAGCCTTTTTAAGTCTTTT
>CADBQS010000058.1 GCA_902796915.1 uncultured Ruminococcus sp. | reverse complement strand
GTCAAAAGAAAGAGATTGACAACTATATCTGCTACCAAATATATATTTATCGAGAACATAATTATAATCATAATGTTTATCCAGCGCGAATTTACACAAAAATGCTACTACGAATATACTGCTACCAAAGATAGTCACTTTTTTTATTTTATCCATAAAACTTTCTTTACTTTTCTGAGAAGTTGATGATGAATTATCATTATGATTTATATTAGCGGCAGAAGCATTCATAGGAATAGATGATATTGCTATTGATGATGCCAATACTGCTGATGCAAGTTTATTTTTTACTGAATTTATCATTTTACATAAATCCTTTCAATATTACAAGTTTATATACTCTATGTAACAATTATATCATATTTGTTTTAATAATTCAATTATCAATTTAAAACAAAGTTTAGAAGAATATTTTACAAACTGGGAGAAATCTACATGAGAAGTATCATTGGCTTTATCTGATATAATTCTTATTACAGCAAACTCAATTTTATTTACATAGCAAACTTGTCCAATACTTCCGCCTTCCATCTCACAGGCTATACCATGAAATTGACAATTTAACATTTCAAGAGTATCGCTACTATTAATGAACTGATCACCAGTCATTATTGGGCCAATATGGACACTGTAATCTGATAATTCCTTTATTGAATTATATATTTTATTATTTAAATAAGAAGAACATGGGATATTAGTTATGTCTAATCCACTTATTTCACCTTTAGGACGAAAAGGGGAAACATCGAAATCATGTTGTAAAACGCTATCGGCAATTACGATATCACCAATATTAATATTTTCTCCAATTCCTCCAGCAACACCGATATTTATTATAAATTTTGGATTATATTTAATAATCATAGTTTGCGTACACATAGCGGCGTGAACTTTTCCCACGCCACAAAGGACTACAACGCATTTTTGTCCACATAATATACCTTCAATAAAGTTAAATCCGTAAAAAAAATTAGAATTGGAATTTTGCATTGATTTAATAATTTCACCTATTTCCTCGTCCATTGCACATATTATTCCTATCAAATAGAATCACATCCGTTTCACAAATATAAATTAGTATAATTCTATGGTATGTGATTAATTATGTCAATATAATGATGGATATATAAAGACAACCTAAGCTATAATTTTGTTTATAGCTTAGGTTAAAAAATATTTTAGAATATAAAATTTATTTTATGCGTCTTTCACACCATCATATATGCCCTTACCAAGGCTTTGAACTGCACTACCAACAACTTCTATTGCCCCCCAAGTAACGTTCCCTACGCCGTAACCAATACCTTTAGCTACTTTACCGACACCTTTAACAGCTCCGCCAGCAACAGTGCCAACACCTTTAGCTATCCCGCCAGCAACAGTGCCAACACCCTTAGCAGCTCCACCAACAACATGTCCAACGCCTGAGAATACATCATGAATGCCTTTTTCTATACTAATTTTACCTCCGGAAACATTTAATTGCTCATCCGAAAGTTTATATAATCTAGATATATGCTGCTTAAATCCTTGAGCATCTTCTTTTGTTAGTGAAATTCCCTCGTTACCGAAAGTTTTTACTATTCCTTCGTCAGATAAATCTGCCTTTAATTTACTTACAAAATCCTGCGAAGCTAATAAACCGTTTACTTTTTCAACATCAAAACCCATAATAATACCTCATTTCTATAATTTATGAATAATTTTTTCAAATTTCAAAAAGTTGTTTATAAAATTCTAGGATAACAGTGGCCACTATAAATCCGTCAGAAAGATATGTGGTAAATCCATATACAAAATTATTTGATATCTAAAGAATTAATTATTTTTAATACTAAAACTAAAGATAACACTATATTTATGTAATGTATTTACATTTAAATTATATATCAATACATGCGGCTTGTCAATAGTTTTTTTTTTTTTTTTAATTTTTATACAAGTTGCTATAAGTGCATGAATCTGGAAGCTTTGGTAGATGAACATGAAAATTAATTACCTATTTATAATTAAATTTTATTTTATATTAAAAAAATCAATAATTAAATTGTCACGCGAGATATAAAGAGAAAATAAGAGAAAAAATGAGAAAATAGGAGTAATAGCATTAATAAATTAAAAAATTCAAAATTTATATTGACACAGTAAGAATATGATGGTATCATGTAAAAGTTGAATTAAAATTATAGGAGGAATAAAAATGTCTACTTACATGCCAAAGTCCGATTCAATAGAACGTAAGTGGTATATAATAGATGCAGCAGGAAAGCCTTTAGGACGTACAGCAGCAAAAGCAGCCACATTACTTCGCGGAAAACATAAGCCAGTGTTTGTTCCACATGTAGACTGTGGAGACCACGTAATTATAATAAATTGCAAGGATGCAGTACTTACAGGAAAAAAATTAAGCCAGAAATGCCGCTATCATCATACAGGATATATAGGTCATCTAAAGGTTACTCATTATGATGATTTAATGGCTAAAAATCCAGAAAAGGCAATGGAATATGCAGTTCATGGAATGATTCCAGATACAACAATAGGCAGAAAAGCAAGATTAAGATTACGTGCTTTTGCAGGAACGGAGCATAACCACGAAGCACAAAAGCCACAAATTTGGAATGCTTAATAAGGAGGGAAAAAGTTATGTATAATAAAACACCTTATTTTTATGGAACAGGTAGAAGAAAAAGTTCAGTAGCAAGAGTAAGGCTATATAAGGGAAGCGGAAAAATAACTATTAATGACAGAAATATAGATGATTATTTTGGATTAGAAACGTTAAAGTTAATCGTACGTCAACCATTAGTACTAACAGATACGTCAGAGCAATTTGATGTAGTTTGTAGAGTATCAGGTGGCGGAGTAACGGGTCAAGCAGGAGCTATAAGACACGGAATAGCAAGAGGCTTGTTGCAATTTGACTCTGAGAATTTGCGTCAGAAATTAAAGAAAGCAGGATTTTTAACACGTGACCCAAGAATGAAGGAACGTAAAAAGTACGGCTTAAAAGCTGCAAGACGTGCTCCACAATTCTCAAAAAGATAATATTTACTATTATGAAGATGTAAGGTTTGTTTATGGCCTTATGTCTTTAATTTTTTTAACAATTTGTTATTTTTGTCAAAATGCATTGACATTGTTTAAATAAATATGATATAATATACCTGTGAGCTGTATTAAAATAAAAAAAGGAGGGAGGAATATGGCAAATAATAAAAGTAGGCTTATAGAAAGAATAGTATCAAATGATGCTTGCTTAGATGAAATCTTAAAAGCTGATAACACAAGTCAGGTACAAGAAATTTTTAAAAAAAATGGTTTGAATTTAAGTGAAGAAAAAGTTGAGCTTATAAGGAAAGATTTCAATGAAAAAATGCAAACATTAGATGACAAACAGCTTAATGAAATATCAGCCGGATTAAATAATGACAGGCTTAAATTTGCAGCTTACAAAGGTGTAGGTAACGGTGGATATTTTGGTTTATGGTCTGGAGCAATTTTAGGTGCTACAGCTGGAATTGTTGATAGTAGTATAAAAGCTAAAAAGGGACAAATTGGTAGTAGTTGGCATTTTATAAAAGATGTTTTAAAAACCACTATTTCAGCTAGTTTAATAGGTGGCATAGGTGGCTCGACTTGTGGCGGTGTTGCTGTTACAGCTGGTGAAGCAGTTTCACAAATAAAATAGTAAAAATAATTTTATAAAAGTATTGATATTTTGATTATTAAGTAACATGTTATTATCATGAGTGTAATTTTGTATACTAATTCAAATTATTTATAGAAAGGTGATAAAAATGAATAATATAGAAAAGTTAATATCTAATGACGTTGCTTTAGACAAAATACTTAAAGCTAATAGTGGTGATGAAATTAAAACTATATTGAAGGAAAATGGAATGACCATAAGTAATGAACAGCTTGCTAATTTACAAAAATCTTTTTCTAAGCAAATAGAAAATATTTCTGGCGGTTCAGCAATTAATTGGGGTAGAATGAAAGATGCTGCCCAAGTAGGCACAGGACGTGGTGGAGAACACGGAATGTATTGGGGTGCTGGTCTAGGTGCTGTTGCTGGTGTAGTTGATGCGACTATAAAAGCACGTAAGGGTGGAGTAAAAGATTCGTGGCATTTTATGAAGGAGGCTTTAAAAACGTCGATAAAAGCTGGATTTTTAGGCGGTGCAGCTGGATTAGG
The DNA here is from genome assembly GCA_902796915.1 of uncultured Ruminococcus sp. Lineage (GTDB taxonomy): Bacteria > Bacillota > Clostridia > Oscillospirales > Acutalibacteraceae > RUG14215. The sequence continues at coordinate 5,102 of CADBQS010000058.1, read as the reverse complement.
ATTAGGCTCTGCTACACAGGCTCTCCATGAACTTGGGGATCAAGGAAAGAAAGGATTAAATGAAAATCAATAAGTGGACTGCTCCTGAGCGGACGATACTTGCACACAAGAGAACATAGAATTTTTTCTTGTTCTCTTATTTATTGTTTGGCTTAAATTTTTTTATTTTTATGTTTAAATACTTCATTACATTTAGAAAAATATATGATAACATGCTTTATATAATAAATGTGATAAGGTAGAGTATATATGAGATTTATGGTAAAAAATCTAGTTAATTTTTCATTTGGGTTTGTATTGTTATTATTATTAACAGTAAACAGTAGAGTTGGGGCTATAAAGATAAATTTTGATGGTTCGGAAATTAAAGTTGTTGAAAGTAATAGTAAGTATATAGATATGGACATAAATGATATCATTAAGTTTATTTCAGAGCAAAATATCGATATTAATAGTGTGAAGTCTATTAATATATTACCTGGTAATACTTTACTAAGGGCTAGAGTGTTATGCAATGCTGATGGAATAGAACGATTTGAAAATTTAGAAAGTCTTTATGTAGATGGTTTATCTAATGCAGAAGAAAATATAATCAAGCTTTCTAAATGCCGTAAATTAAAAAATCTTTCATTAGAATTTATTTGTACAGAAGAAGTTAAATATCATGTAGTTATTAATGAGATATTTCCAGTTCCGTGCTTAATTAAGGACAATGAAGTTATGTCTGAAATTTTAGAAAGGGTTTTAGATATAGATAGTTTAAAGTGCTTAAGATTAGGTAGTAAGCTTCGTTATATCCCTAATGTTCCTGCTTTAGAAAAAATAAAAAATAGAAATATAATCTTAAAATAATTTTAAAAGTAAAAGGACAGAAAAATTTTATTTCTGTCCTTTTGCTTTGCTATACTTCTGGAGTTGATTCTTGCTTCGATTCAGATTTTTTTTCTTTACGTTTTTTAATAGCAGAAGTAATTTTATTTACAATATCAGGAGTTAAGGCAATTATTCTATCGATAGCTCCGTTGAATGATTCAACCTGTAAAAGCTTTATATCATCCTTATTTATAACTAAAAAAGCAACAGGTGATATAGTAATTCCAGCACCGCTACCGCCACCGAATAAATCTTTTTGCTCAAATTTTTTATTTGGAAAATCTGAACCTCCAGAAGCAAATCCATAAGTTACTTTTGAAACAGGTATAATTGTTGTTCCATCATTAGTTGTGATTGGATTACCAATAATAGTATTAACATCAATCATATCTCTAATTTTATCCATAGTAACGCCCATCATGCCCTCTACTTTGTTTTCACTCATAAATAAACACCCTTTTAAATTTTTATTTTATATTTGAATATTCTTGCATTAAAAGCCTTATTGAATTGATTATATCAAATAATCTAGAGTATAGATGAAGATGAAATCTAACATTATTTTTTGAACCAGTAAAATCTGGATGTATATCAACAATTAAATCAGAACAATCTTTATTAGATACTAAAATGCTTATTAATGGATATATAAGCGAACAAGCTTGTCCGTATAATAAAGCAGTATGTGCAGAGTCATCTCCTACTAAACTTACATTTAATCTTAGGCTTTGGATTTCAATTTTTTGAAATATTATACGTATGGACTTAAATCCAATTTTATAAATATCTTTAACCATTGAAATAAAGCCATTGAATCCATTATACTTACTTTTTAATTTATTATTTGATTTTACTTTAATTTTATTTTCTTTATTATTATTTTTTTTAATCTTTATAGTTTTTGGATTCGGAAAAACTTTAAATTTTATTCCGAATATTTTTATATATAATATAAATTCTTCATAATACTCAATAATAACGTGTAATCTAAATAGAGGTATTAATAATAAAACGATTAATAAAAATAGAAAAAAATATAAAAATATCATACTTCAACGTCTTCTTCACTATCTAATATTTTAGGTAATTCATCTAAAGATGAGATACCAAAACATCGGAAAAAATTTTCTGTAACGCTGTATATAATAGGCCTTCCTGTAATATCAAGCCTACCGCTTTCAGTTATCAATTCCTTTTGAATAAGGCTATTTATAACATTTGAACAATCTACTCCCCTAATATTCTGTATTAACCTTTTAGTTATGGGTTGCTTATACGCTATTATTGCCAATACCTCCATTGCCGCAGAAGAAAGCGGAGAACATTTATTAATGTTTAAAGCTTTCCTTACGTAGTCTACATATTTTGAATTGGAACACATTTGGTATTTATCATTAATCTTTATTATCTTTATGCCACTATCAATACTATCAAATTTATCAATAAGCTTCTCCATATAGTTTCTAACGGAATTAATTGGAATATTCATTATTTCTGAAATATGTTTTAAAGATATAGCATTACCGCTAGCAAATAATATAGCCTCTAAAGCGGCATTAATGCTCTCTGCTTGCATTTTTATCACACCGCTTTCTATTCAAAAATATTTTTAATATATTATCTTGATATTCTGCACGTACCCTTTTATTTTTTATAAGTTCTAAAAGAGCTAAAAACGTAGCTACGGCACTGGATTTAGTAATACTTGAATCAAATATTGATTCATACGCACAACATTTATTTTTTTTGAGTAATTTAAATATATAAATAATTCTGGAGTAAACAGATATTATTTTTTTAGAAACTATCTTAGATAAATTTTCACTGATATTTTCAATATGATTTTTTGCTTTCTTAAATGATATACTGTAAGCATTAAATAACTCTGATATATTATGCTTTAATTTATATTTATAATCAATATCAACTTTTTCTTCAACTCTTATAAAAGAATCAAAATTAGCTTTTTGAGCTAAGTTTTTAGCTAACATCTTACATTCCTTATAATCCATAATTTGCTGCGTAAGTTCCTTTTTTAACTTTTGAATTTCCTTATTCTGCGGCAGTAATGCTATAGATTTCATATATATTAACCTTGCAGACATTTCCAAAAATTCACTTGCAATATCCATATTATATTCTTCCATGCTATCCATGGCAGCTAAATACTGGTCAATTAATAATGTAATCTGTATATTGTCTATATTGATTTTATGCTTTTTAATGAGTTCTAGTAATAAATCCAAAGGACCATCGAATTGCTCGAGATGATATTTTATCTTATCCATAATTATACAAAGTAAAATGGGAAAGACGTTATAGTTAATACCATTTTATAGAGTACTCCTTGAATGAAGGTAATAGGAGTGTTAAACACACCAAAAAGCAATAATATTAGCATAATTAAGGTTATCTTTTGGTAGTTTTCATAATATATAGAAAGATATTTATTTGGTATAAATGCTTCTAATATTTTAGAACCATCTAAAGGTGGTACAGGTACTAAATTGAATGCTGCAAGACTTATATTTATAATGATAAAATATGATAGGAAGCTGTAAATCCAATTTACAGAGTTCCCCATAAAACTGGCATTTGTAAATATAATAAGATTAAGAGCAAATCCACCTAATATTGCGGCAATTAAGTTAGAAACTGGTCCTGCAAGGGCAGTTAAAGCTAAATCTCGTTTTGGATTTTTAAAGTAGCTGCTATCTACTGGTACAGGATTAGCCCATCCAAAGCTGAATAATAGTATAGATAAAGCGCCTAAGAGATCTAAATGAGCTAATGGATTTAACGTCATTCTACCGCTGTATTTTATACTTTTATCTCCAAGTTTATAAGCAACTAATGCGTGAGCATATTCGTGTATAGGTAACACGAAAAAAACGATAATAATTACTGCTAAAATTCTAGCTAATACATCATAAAGGGATAACCCGGATTGTAAAAACCACATTATAAAACACCTCTCAATGATTATATCATTAAACTAATAGGATAAACAATAAAAAAATAAGATAAGTTTTCTAGTACTTTAAAATATAATATAATTAATAAATTGAATGTATATCTAAAACTAAAAATTGGAGAGAATAAATTTATGAAATTTTATAGTGATAAAATGAATTTAAATATAAAAGATGCAGTGGGATACCTTACGTTTAAGGAATTAGAAAAATATCCTTTTATAAATCATGCTTTTTCAACAAGATTAGGAGGTGTAAGTAAAGGACCATATAAATCTATGAATTTAAGATTTAATTGTGATGATGAAAGAGGAAACGTATTAGAAAATTATAAAATTTTTTGTAATGCTGCGGGATTTGATTATAATAGCTTAGTGTTGACAGACCAAACACATACTTGTAATATCAGAAAAGTTACTAAACAAGATATGGGAATAGGATTAATAAAGCCACAAAATAAATTTGATGTAGATGGATTAATAACTAATGAAGTAGGGGTAACGCTTGTAACATTTCATGCTGATTGTGTGCCTATATTTATAATTGATAAAGTAAAGAGAGTAATCGCCTTACTTCATGCTGGTTGGAAGGGTACAGTAAATGGCATAGCTTCAAACGCTATTAATATTATGAAATCTGAATATGGATGTAATGCTGAAGATATAGTTTGCGGTATTGGGCCGTCGATAAGTAAGTGCTGCTATGAAGTAAGTGAAGACGTTTTTAATAAATTTACTAATATTCCTAATATTAATGTAGAGGATATATATTACGTAGGGGAAAACGGGAAGCATTTTTTGGATTTAAATAATACAAATAAATTAATATTGAAATCAGAGGGAGTAAAAGAAGAAAATATTTTTATATCTGATTTATGTACAAGATGTAATCATGATTTATTGATATCTCATCGTAAAACGGGAGCGATACGTGGCGTGATGGCGGCGATGATGTGCATAAGGGATTAATATAAAAATGGTATTATATTTTATATAATACCATCTTTTAAATATTATTTTCATTTGGCATTGGCATATTTTCTATAGCATAATCTATACATCTATTAATAAATTCACTTCTATTTAGATTGTAAACTTTTAATAATGAATCTATTTTTTCTAATTTATCTACGTCTATTCTTACGGTCACAGGTTCTTTTTTATATGGTTTAGGAATAAAATTTTTCATTGTAATCACCTCTAAATAGAGGATATAAAAATTTTGTATTATAATATAGTTTACAATACGTATGACAAT